>JAENWW010000006.1:42500-86652 GCA_016649875.1 Coriobacteriia bacterium | reverse complement strand
TTTGCTACGGCGACCTTGCCTAAACATCTCAATTGCCTTTGCTTTTGTTGCCGTAGTTATGTTGCTCCTCGCCATGTGACCTCCTAATAAAAAAGTTGGACCTGAATTTAAATCCAAGTCCAACTTTAGGGGTTCACACCAAAAGGGCGCGTCGTTTTTGTGCGTTTACTCCTTGCTCATACTTCGCTATAAGCCCCGAGAAACGCGAACTGATCGATTGCCTCATCAAGTTCGCAAAGAAGATCGATGAAAGTCGCATCATAGACGCTTGCATCCATGTCGAAATAAAACATGAATTTAAAATCACTTCCGGCCAGAGGCCTACTTTCGATTTTGGTGAGATTTACCCCGAGTGTGGCAAACTTGGAAATCATCGAATAGAGCGATCCAGGCTCGTGAGGAACCGTGAACATAAGGCTTATCTTGTTTGCGCCGGGGTATATTTCGAGCTTCTTGGAGATGCAAATGAAGCGCGTATAGTTGTTGTCGCTGTTTTGTATCGATTCGCTGAGCACCGTCAGATCGTAGAGTCGGGCACACTCGATTGCAGATATCGCCGCAACGTCCCCTCTCCCCGACTCCTTGACCATTCGCGCGGCGACGGCGGTGTTTTCGACGACATTGACATGCACGTCTGAAAGCCCCTTCAAGAACTCACCACACTGACCGATCGCCTGCTCATGTGAATAAATCTCTTTTATGTCCTCGAGCTTTGCGCCATCGTTGGCAAGCAACGCGTGATGAATGTGCAATTTCACGCTACGGGCGATATGGAAATCACGCTGCTTCATGAGATCGTAGACTTCCGTCACCGAGCCGTAGGAGCTGTTCTCGATGGGAAGCATGCCGTAATCGCAAAGTCCTTGTTCAACCGCTTGGAAAACCGCCTCGAAGGTGTTGAAATACACAATGTTCGGCAAAGAAAAGAGCTTATCGGTCGCAGCTTGCGAGTACGCGCCCTCCGTTCCCTGGCATGCCACGACGGCTTTGTTGGGAAAAATTCGCGGGGTGTTTTCCAGCGCATCGTGGATGCGTGATGAGAGTTCTCCTCGACATCCCATCGCACGGCTCTGATACGATTTACCGATGTCGAACAATGTCGTGAACAAAGCCCGCGCATACATTTCATAGCCTGCGCCAGCCTTGCCTGCCATTCGGGAGAGAACCGCTCGCTCACGTCCTTTATCGAGAATCGATTGATTGTGCTCGCTTTTGTACCGCGCGATTTGCGCGGTTGCTTCTATCCGCTTCTTCATCAGATCGACTATCGAATCGTCAATCTCATCGATTTCGTTTCGTGCATCCGATAAATCCATCAGTTTTCTCCTAACAAAAAGTCCAAAATGACCAGAGCCGTTATCGCTTCGGCGACCGGAAGCGCCCTCACCACGACACAAGGGTCGTGGCGGCCGAGCACCCGAATGACCGCGTCCTTGCCCGTTTCCAAATTGACGGTTTGTTGCTCGCGTGCTATCGAGGGGGTCGGCTTAAAGCTCAGTGTCATGGTGACGGGCATACCGGTGCTGATTCCGCCAAGTATTCCTCCGTGGTTGTTCGTACGAGTTCTGACCATATCGCCGTCATAGAAAAACTCGTCGTTGTTCTGCGAGCCGAACATTGTGGCGACTTTGGTTCCGGCGCCGAACTCGACGGCTTTTACGGCGGGAATGCCGAAGGCGGCAAAAGAAAGCGCCGACTCGAGGCCGCCGAAGTATGCATCGCCCAGACCGGCGGGCACTCCGGATGCGGTGACGGTGATCGCCCCTCCGATCGAGTCGTTTGCCACTCTTGCCTGTTCGATGGCTTCAATCATCTCAGCAGTCGGCTCGCTCGCCTCTTGCTCAACCTCACCGATACGTATGATCCGAGCCGAAATGGATATACCGCGACGCTCGAGTATCTGCAAAGCGATGCTTCCCGCAGCGCAGAGCGGAGCGGTCAGACGACCCGAGAAATAACCGCCGCCGGCAGGAATGCGTTTGCCCGTCTTCGCATAAAACGGAAAGTCGGCATGCCCCGGACGCGGCGTATCTTTGATGGAATCGTAATCGCTTGAACGGGTATTGCCGTTCAAAATTTCCATATGGATCTGCTCCCCGTCGGTGACCCCGTCATGCAGCCCGGAGAGGAATCGCACGACATCGGCTTCTTTGCGCGAGGTGCTCAACGAGGAGCGACCCGGTGCACGCCGCTCCATGAATCTTTCAAGCAGGACCGCATCGACGCGTTCACCGGCCGGTATTCCGGAAAGCTTAGCTCCGATGGAAGGCGAATGCGACTCACCGTAAAGTTCGAGTTCGATCTTGTCGCCCTTAAGAGATTTCACGATACACACCTCCCACACTCTTCAGGTCTTCGAAAAACCGCGGATACGACTTCTCGACTGCATCGGCACCTTTTATCACGACCGGTCCTATCGCAAACAGCGCGGCGATGGCCGCCGCCATGACGATCCGGTGATCGCCCTTCCCGTCCACGACGCCTCCGCTTAGGCGAACGGGCCCGTTTATGACGAACGCATCGTCGAATTCTTGTATGTTCCCACCGAGCGCACCGAGCATTCCAACTATAGCGGAGATGCGATCGCTTTCTTTGATGCGCAGACGCCCTGCTCCGATAAAACTCGTTTGACCGTGCGCTGCGCAAGCGAGAACCGCCAAAGCCGGTGCCAAGTCGGGCGTCTGAGAAAGATCGATGACTGCCTCGTAGAGCTTTTCATGCGTACTAAAAATCGTATCGCCTTCGACGACGCGTGTGCCGAATCGGTCGAAAATAAAGCGAATGGCGCTGTCCGGTTGATACGTGAGCGGATCCAGACCCGAAAGCTTGATATCGGCTCCCAACGCATCGGCGACCAGCCAGAATGCCGCACTCGACCAGTCACCGTAGACCAAGTCACCGACAAAAGGTACGTACGCCTGACTCCCCGGAATTGTGAACATGCGGTCCGCATCATCCTCCATCCAAACGCCGAATCTCTCAAGGATGTCCAGCGTCATATGAACATATCCTTGGGATTCGAGAGGAGTGGTTATTTCAATGACACTCTCACCTTTCAACTTCGGCAGTGCAATCAAAAGACCTGAGACGAATTGCGATGTTATATTCCCCGGCAACGAAAACTTCCCCGCTTTCAAACCACCGGAGAGTGCCACCGGCAACGAAGATGCGCTCGCCTTGCAGCCGTTTTTACTCAATTCGTCCAAAATCTCGGCAATCGGACGCTTCGGGAGTCTTCCCTCTCCGACGAACGTGGCATTGTGGGCGATTGCCGCAGCCACCGGCAGGAGCAAACGCAAAGTGGTACCACTTTCCCGACAATTCAACAAAGGCGCCTCAGGAACGCTGACAATGCCTGTAACCGACACATTTTCACCCTTGCGGTCGATTTTGGCGCCGAGAGCTTCGAGACAGCCGATGGTGGCCTCGATATCGGCCGAGAGCTGATCGATGGTCATCATCGTCGTTCCCGAACAAAGGGCGGCGCATATCAATGCCCGATGCGCTTCGGATTTCGATGCGGGCACGCGTATGGTCCCTGAAAGTTCCTCTATCGGTTGTACTTCGATATCCATTACTTTTCCTTTGAAACGATTCGATTGTCGATTTCCTCTTTTTGCTCTCGCCCAGCGCGCAACAGTTCTTCGAGACGCGTCGCGTCGCCGATCTTAATGGCGGTCGTATACTCTTCAAGACGCAACGTGATTCCTTCGAGTTCCGTAACGAGATTCGTACTGTTTTCCAGGAACAACTCCGTCCACATGACCTCGTTGAGTTTTGCGACGCGCGTCATGTCCAGGTAACTCCCCGCGGAAAAACCGGCATGCTTGCGAGCAGTCGGACTTTTAATGTAGGCACTTGAGATCACATGGGCCAACTGAGAAGTGAAAGCTATCATTTCATCGTGATAATCGGCGGAGGCGATCTCGAAATTCGTAAAACCGATGCGTTCGCAGAATTTTTTGAAGACTTCTATCTCCTCTATGCGAGCGCTTTTCATAGGAGTCAGAACGAGAGAGGCCTCTTTAAAAAGCGTTTCGGAGGCTGAATTGAAGCCGGAAGTCTCAAGCCCGGCCATCGGATGGGCGCCGATGTAGGTAAACCAATGCTCACCGGCAATACTCGATAAATCGTCGAA
Source organism: Coriobacteriia bacterium (assembly GCA_016649875.1). Classification (NCBI taxonomy): domain Bacteria; kingdom Bacillati; phylum Actinomycetota; class Coriobacteriia; species Coriobacteriia bacterium. Next base: position 82,514 of record JAENWW010000006.1, on the reverse strand, counting down.
AATTGCAGCCTTGATTCCGCAAAGGTCGGCGAGTATGGCATTCTTCTTAATCCGGTCGGCATTTCGACGAGTCCACTCGACGGCCGCTTTCGGATAAAGTGCCAATAAAATCATGTCGCACTCTTTAATGCGGTCCTCGTTCAGTTTCGCATCGATCGCTTCAACGAGGATAGCCTTATAGACGACACTCTCGTCGATATCGAATCCCAAAATCGTATCGTTTCCGAGGTTGTGGGCAGCCTTTGCAAACGATCCGCCGATGAGCCCCATTCCAACTACGCCGATTACCATGATCATTCCTTCTCTAGAGAACGGCTCGGAGGGCAAAGACCGATGAAGCGACTTCATCGAAAGCTTCGGGCGTCAACGACTGCGGACCGTCACAAAGCGCATGCGAGGGGTCGTTGTGCACTTCAATCATCAGTCCGTCGGCGCCCGCCGCCGCGGCGGCCAAGCTCAGAGGTCTCACCAGCGCCGCAATTCCGGCCGCATGGCTCGGGTCGACGATGACGGGGAGGTGCGACAGTTTTTTCAAAACCGGAACGGCACTGATATCGAGCGTATTTCGCGTGGCGGTTTCAAAGGTTCGTATGCCACGCTCACATAAAATAACGTCGGTATTGCCGCCGGCCATGATGTACTCGGCGCTCATCAGCAACTCCTGGAGGGTGTTCGCCATTCCTCGTTTGAGCAAAATAGGCTTATGCACGTGACCGAGCACCTTGAGCATTTCGAAATTTTGCATATTGCGAGCGCCGACCTGAATGAGGTCGACATCATCGAAGAGTTCGAGTTGGGAAATATCCATGATCTCACTGACGATCGGCAATCCCGTCTCCTCTTTCGCCTTCTTCATGAGCTCGAGACCTTCGCCTCGAAGGCCTTGGAATGCATAAGGCGACGTTCGCGGCTTGAAGGCTCCACCGCGCAAAAGTTTCGCGCCCGATGCCTTGACCGCTTGTGCCACGGCGCTTATTTGTTCGGGAGTCTCCACCGAACACGGACCGGCGATGATCTGAAAATTTCCTCCGCCGATTTTCACGCCGCCGACATCTACGACGGTGTCTTCGGGGTGAAACTTGCGATTGGCTTTTTTGTAGGGCTCTTGGATGCGTTTGACATCCTCGACGATGTCGAGCGCAAGAATGAGATTCATATCGATGCGCAACGTATCTCCGACGAGACCGAGAATGGTCGAAGAGGCACCATGCGACTCGTGAATCTGCAACCCCTGATTGGTCAACCAGTTCTTGAGGTTATCCAATTGCTGTTGATCGGAATTCTCTTTCAGGATTACAATCATTTTTCTCGCTCCTTTGTCCTTAAACCATTATCGACGTTTTACTCTCACAACACCCGACCTATAAAAAAAGACTCCGTCAGCGTTTTGCTACGAAGTCTTCAAGGTTTTTTCAGTTCTTTTCGTATTCGAAAATTATACCCTTGCCGCAGCAAAACCTGATTCAGACTTCTCGTAATACCAGAAGCCGAAAAAGTAAAACTTTGCTGCGAACGCATTGTGCATGGAATGTACACTCCAAAAATAGGTTAGATGAGATTGTACCACATTAGAATAAACATTCTTTATTATTACGAGCACGAAACGGTAGAATTGAATCTGTCCGAAATTGATGAGATTGGAAACCACGTGCTCTCAGAACGCATTTTGACCAACGTGACACGAATATTCAACAAGGATTATCTCAACGGTACCGTTGCAACCGATATGGCACGCATCCCGAAACCGGACCCCGATAAACACTATATGCTCTACGTGCATGTTCCGTTTTGCAAACAACTCTGCACATACTGTTCGTTCAATCGCTTCTACTTCAAAGAGGAACGCGCACGCGAATACTTCACGTATCTGCGTCGCGAGATGCGACTGGTTGCAGACATGGGATTTCGTTTCGAGGCAACGTACATAGGCGGAGGAACACCTACCGTTTTGCTCGATGAACTCGCCGATACCATCGATCTTGCGAAAAGCCTCTTCCCCGACATCAAAGACGTCTCCTCGGAGACGAATCCGACCGATCTGGGAACCGAGCTCTACGAAGCGCTCAGCGGCAGGGTCGACCGTCTTTCAGTCGGCGTGCAGAGCTTTGATGATGACCTCCTCCATCAGATGGGTCGCTATGATACGACCGGATCGGCCGAGGAGACATTGGCCGCCGTTCAGTCGATGCAAGGAAAGTTCGATTCCTTTAATGTCGATATGATATTCAATTTTCCCAGTCAAACCTTCGAAACCCTGCAGCGTGACATCGAACTCGTCAAACAAACCGGGTGTAACCAAACGACATTTTATCCCCTCATGGCTTCGCCCTTGCTCCGTTCACAGCTTAAATCGACCATCGGTGAAATCGATTACGGCCGCGAATATGAGATGTACAAGATGGTCTGCAACGGGCTTGCGGATACATTCAACCCCTCCTCGGCGTGGACGTTCAGTGCCGACAAAAATATGATAATCGACGAATATATCGTCGATTATCCCGAATACGTCGGCATCGGCTCGGGAGCGATGTCGTACCTTAAAGGATGCAATTACACCAACACTTTCAGCCTGAGAGAGTATTACGACCGCCTCGACCACGATAAGATGGGCATCACCAAAAAGAGTAAGGGCGGACAGTCGAAAATATCCTCCATGCGCTACACGTTCGCCAGCCAACTTTTCGGTCTCAGACTCGATAAGTCGGCCTTTTACAAAGAATACGGCGTCTCGGTCAGTACCGGGTTGCCCGCCGAAATGTCGTTTATGCGCATGGTCGGCGCTTTTGCGACCGACAACCGCGAAGAACTGACTTTGACCGAAAAAGGGCGTTATCTCATGGTGGCGCTCATGCGTGAAACGCTCGCCGGTAGCAACGACTACCGGGATAAAGCGCGCGAACAACTCCCCGTAGACGAGTTCAGAGCACTCTTAATGAAGGAATATCAATAATGACGCATGAGCACACCGAACAATTTCTCAAAAAAGTCGACGGCACCGGCGATAGAATTCTCATCATGGGACCGGGGAATACCATCATGGGCGATGAGGGAATCGGACCCCGCTGCATCGAAGCACTCGATCGCGATTTCGATTTTCCCGCCAACGTGACACTCATGGACGCCGGTACGATGGGACTGCTGATACTCGACAGCCTTCGCGAGTGCGACCGTCTGATTGTGATTGACGCCGCCCAAGAAACCGGGCATCCGGCGGGAACCGTTTTATTGTTCACCCCTGAGGAGCTTGCCGCCAACCAGGTGCTGCATTCGGCTCACGACATGCGCTTGGTGGATGTTTTGAAGGCGGCTACGATGATGGATATCGAGCTGAAATCAAAAGTCATCATCGGTGTGCAAGTGCAAGACATCACTCAGTGGGTTTTGGAACTATCCCCCGCCGTCGAAGCGGCGGTGCCCGTCGCTTGTGCCGCCGCGCTCGATCAATTGGCGCATCTCGGAATCGAAGCCACCCCCAAGCCCGACGTGAATCTTGCCCCGGCCCTGCTCGACGCACGGGAAAATTTCGCGCCCATGCCCGAGGAAAACCTCGAAGCCTAAAGCTCTTCGCTGTACTCGATTCCGCAATCGCCGAGCACCTTGAGAGCTGCGCGCTCTCCGCCCTCTATACAGTTGGGCACACCGACTCCGCGAAAGCATCCCCCGGCCGCGGCAAGCCCTGAGGTTGCAGCGCAGATTTCTTCGATTGTCTCCACACGGCCGAGATGGCCCATGGTATATTGCGACATTCCCAAATGCCATCGGTAAAACCGAGAGAACAGTGGCTGCGCCCCCGGCTTGATATCCATGATTTCACGCAATTCCGCAAGGATTATCTCCGTGAGTTCTTCATCGGTTTTCTCCATGAGCTCTTGATTATGCGGCGTTCCGCAAAACCCCCGAAGAAGCACTCTGCCTTCAGGCGCGCGATGTTCCCATTTGTTCGACGACCACGTCGCCGCGAGAAGCGCCCTGTTCTCAACGGCCGGCACAAGCGTCCCGAACCCTTTATCCGGAACATCGACATCCTCGGCGCGAAAGCCGAATGAGCAGGTGGATGAAGTGAGATTGGGAATTTGCCGATACGCCTGAGACATTTCGGGAGATATTCGTTCGATCAGCTGCGCACCGGCGTAGCTTTCGGTGGCGATTATCACGGCATCCGCAGAAATGCACTCTCCTGTTTCGAGCGTGATGCGATAGGTCTCGCCATTTTTTTCAAGGGACTGCACGCCGGCACTCGTATGGAGATGTTCTCGGCCGGCCCTGTCGGCCATCGTGTCGGTGAGCTGATGAAGTCCGCCTTTGAAGGTGGCGAACAGCGGCGCGGGGCCCTTAGTCGCACCGTCACGTTTTAATGCAGCGCGCTCTCGAGCTGCCGCCATCAAAACAGTACCCTTGATAACCGAGCCGTACTTTTGCTCCATATCCAAATAGCCGGGGAAAGATGCGGCAAGTGACATCGTCTCGGGCGCGGAAGCATGAACACCGCCGATGAACGGCTCAGCGAGATAGTCGAGCACTTCTCGACCGAAACGTCGCGTTATGAAACTCTCGAGAGATTCATCGTTGAATGCACCGGGAGCAACTTCCTTTTTCGGCTCCACGAGATCGCGCAACATTTCACGTTTTCCCTCTTCACTCAAAAGTTCGGTTTCAAACAGCGGAGCCAACTGCGTGGGGATGAACATCGAAAACCCGGTAGGTAGATGATATTTCTTGCCTTTTCGCCAAATATACGTTCCCCGTCGCGCATTGTTGCAGCCCAATTCTTGGTCGGCGATTCCCGCCGACTTCGCGACACGGTGCACCGCCGGCTTACGCTCGGTGAAACAGTCCGGCCCTCCGTCTACCACGTACGGCTCACCCGTTTGCGGATCGGCTACGATTTCACCTGCGACTTTTCCTCCGAGCCGCATGTCTCGCTCATAGAGATCCCATGTCATATCGACGCCTGCATTTTGTGCACGTTTCAACAAATAGGCGGCACCGAGCCCCGTCGCTCCGCCACCGATAATCACTATATGAGCCATCATGTCCCTTTTCTAAAAGATACGCGTATCCGGCTTGCCGTCCCCATCGAGAACGATATTGAAATCATCGAGTATTTTCGAAGCCGCTTTTTCACCGGATTCCAGACAGTTGGGAACCCCGACCCCGTCGTAAGAAGCACCCGCGAGCGCAAAGCCGGAGAGCGAATCCACAATCTCGTGAAGCGCCTTCATACGATCGAGGTGACCCACGGTATATTGCGGCATGCTCTCAGGAAAACGAAACACCTTGGCGTAACGAATGGGGGCATCTTTGACCAAACCGAGGAGTTCCTCATACGTTTTGCGTGCGAGATTTATGATTTCCTCGTCGGTCAAATCGAGCATATGGGGATCGCGCGGACCTCCGATGAAGCCCCGAAGCAAAACTTTGCCCTCAGGGCAGCGTCCCTCCCACTTCGACGACATCAGAGAAATACCTGTCACGCTGCGATGCTCGACTGCGGGTGTCAGTATACCGTGCCACGCTTTATCGAAAGGCGCATCGTGGCCGTCGAAGGCGAGAATGACCGTCGCACAAGAAGAGTACGGTATGGTGTCGAGGATAGCGGCGGCGGAGGCGGCGAAATCTTTCATCAACGGTGAGGCGACCCATCCGGCAGTCGCGCAGATGACCGCGTCGCCATTCATCACTTCTCCCGACTCGAGGGTGACACGATAAGAGCCGTCTATCCGTTCGAGAGACTTGACCTCGGCACCGAGCCGAATGTTATCTTGCCCGATCGCATCGGCGAGAGCATCTGCGAAAGACCCCATGCCCCGCTTGAACGAGCTCATGAACGTCCTGCGTTTCTGTCCGGGTTTCGAAGGATACTTCTTTTTCATCGCCTCCACTTTTTTTCGCTGAGCCAAAAACCCGCGAATGAGGGAGCCGTGATCTTGTTCCATTTGCAAAAGCGAAGGGTAGGTCGCCAAAACCGACATCGTTTTGGGATCCGACCCGTTTACGCCTCCGATTATCGCTTCGGCTAAATTATCGAGGCACTCGCGACCGAGCCTGCGTGTCACAAGCGACTCGACGGACTCGTCCTCCAAGCCACCGGCGGGTTGTTTCTTTTTCGGCATGAAAAAATCGAGGACCATGCGAAATTTAGCCGGCCAGGAATAAAGTGAGGTGGTGGCGAGCGGAATGATTTTAGTCGGCGCGAACATCATGATTCCATCGGGCATCTCGACGAGCTTATTATTTTTTACGATGAATGTCTTTTTCACCTCGTCGAGGGTGCCGGTTTCCTCGGTTGCCATATCTATCATCTCGGCGACACGATGCAGCGCGGGTTTCTCGGTCATGTAACAGTCACTACCGCCGTCTGCGACGATCATCTGCCCTTCGAGGTCGACGACACGGTCGGTCCAGAGCTGACCGCCGATACGATCTTGTTGTTCCAAAACGGTAAAGGAAACTTCGGCGCCCGCATCTTGCGCGCGTTTGATTTTATAGGCGGCGCCCAAACCGGCGATTCCGCCCCCGATGATGACAACGTGTCTCATAGCTCGACCTGCTCACGAATGAATCGTATAAAAATGGTTATTCGCTCTCACGGACGGTCTCTATCGATTCGACGAACGCATCGACGAGCGATTCGGAGTTATTCGGGGAAGCACTTCTGAAAAAGGCCATCCCGGCATCGGTGACCTGCTTTTTTGCAACGATATCGAGATCGTAAAGCGTTTCCATATGATCGGTTGAAAAGCCGAGCGGCGAACAAACGACCGCCTTGATCCCCCGCTTTGCGGCATCGTCTATGAACTCGGACAGCGTCGGCTTGAGCCAATCCGCCCCCCGCATACCCTGCGACTGAAATGTGACACACCAAGGGCGAGGAGGCTTACTGGTTCCATACGCCTTGATATCTTCGATCATGTATCCGTCTTCATCGGCCGGTGAGAGAAAGAGATGTTCGGACAGCGCATCGGCGGCGCGGCGCAGGCCGTCCTCATATACGTAATCGCCGGTCTCGACGGCGGACAGGGGCAAACTGTGCGCTGAAAACGAGATGGGAGCCTCGTCCGTCTCGACGTCGACCGCATCGAATATTTTGCCGAGAGCGTCTGCCTGTGCTTTGATGAAGCCCTCGAATAACCCGATCTCGGGTGCGCATACGAGCTTCACGCCTTCATGAAGGGCGACGGCTCCGCCGACCTCCTCGAACGCTCTTCCGTTGGATGCCGTCGAGTAGAAGGGAGAAAGTGAAACCGCAATGATGCGTGTGGCACCGCAGTCCACGAGAGCATCGACTGCCTCGATGATCGAGGGCGCCGTGTGCACCATACCGATTTCGACGGGAACGAGTGTTCCGCCCGATGCCAACTTTTTTTCGACGGAAGCGGCAATTTCTCGAGCGTAACCGATCAAAGGCGAGCGACCGCCTATCGCCACGTAGTGAGACTTCAAGCGATCGAGCACTTCATCACTCGGTGTACGCCCGATGAGACTTGTCATGAAACCTGAAACCTCTTCAAGGGTTTCGGGCGCTCCATAACCGACGATTATGACTGCATCCATGATCAGGACCTAGTTTCCGCTACGAATTCGAGCCGACTGCTCTTTGACCGTATTGACGAAGAAACGGGCCTTATCCGGGTCGGTCGTTTTGTGAATCCCGTGTCCGAGATTGAATATGTGCCCGGGACGAGTGCCGACGGCATTCAAAATCTCGCCCACTTGCTCTTCTATGGATTCCTCCGAGCCGAAAAGCGCCGCGGGATCGATATTGCCTTGGATGCCGAACTTCTCATCGACCTGCTCGACGATTTTTTTCATGTCGAGGCGCCAATCGAATCCGAGAATGTCTCCTCCCGCTTGTGAAACGAGGTCGAGCATCGACGTCGCACCGTTGGCGAAATAGATGACCGGAACACCGCCGGGAACCGTTTTTTGCCCATATGCTTTGACCTCGGAAAGGACACGCTGCGTATACGGCAACACAGAGCGTTCGTAATCGCGGGGCGCGAGATAGCCGACCCAACTGTCGAAAAGCTGGACGACTTGCGCGCCGGCATCGATTTGCGCGCAGAGATACGCGCTGACTGTGTCGGCGAATTTATTCATGAGGATATCCCACGCGGCCGGCTCATTCCACATGAATGCTTTGCAGATTTCATAGTCGCGGGTTCCTTCGCCCTCTATGGCATAACTTGCAAGCGTGAACGGTGCGCCGGCAAAACCGATCAACGGCACTTTGTTCTCAAGCTCATGGCGCAACATCTTGTGCGCCTCCATGACATAACCCGTATCTTTAAGCGGATCGGAAAGCGTGAGCGCACGCGCATCGGCCGCGCTTCTAATCGGATTGTTGATGACGGGACCTTTACCGCTTTGGAATTCGAGATCAAGCCCCATACCGGGAAATACGACCAAAATATCGCTGAATATGATTGCCGCGTCGACTCCGATTAAATCGACGGGCTGCAATGAAACTTCGACGGCCAATTCCGGTGTATGGCACATCTCGAGGAAACCATGCTTTGCACGGATTTCGCGATACTCCTTCAAGAAACGCCCGGCTTGACGCATCATCCACACCGGTGTGCGTTCGGTTTCCTCAAGACGACAAGCACGTAAAAAAAGGTCGTTATAAGCCATAGGTGATATCCCTTCGAGAAGTAACCATGAATGTCGTGCATACGTGAATTAACAATAGTCACATATTACACCAGCAGGAAAAAACCATCGGGCGAACTGAACTATTGTTACACTCACCGATACGCCACTCTTGACATCCTCCCCGCCCTGAACGCCGGGGTTTTCCGCAAATTTACTGATAAAAACATACGGCACGCCCCGGGGTGGCGTGCCGTATGTCGAATATAAACCGATACCTCTTATCGAATGCGACTTCGGCCGTTTCTCAAACGATGACGGTCAGTCTCTGTTGAGACGAGTCTCGATGACTTGATCGACGACATCGGGATCGACCAAAGTCGACAAATCTCCGAAAGCCTGCTTATCGATGATACCGGCGGCTACTTTGCGCAAAATGCGTCGCATGATTTTGCCCGAACGAGTTTGCGGTAGCGCGTTTACGAACTGGATGAAGTCGGGAGAAGCAATCGGCCCGATATTCTTGCGGACGTGTCCGACAAGCATCTTTCTCGTGGTTTCGGTGGCAGCCACCTCGTCATTGAGCACGACATAGGCGTATATTCCCTCGCCTTTGATCTCATGCGGGTACCCGACGACAGCCGACTCGGCCACTCCATCATAGGAGTTGAGCGCCGCTTCGACTTCGGCGGTACTCATGCGGTGGCCGGATACGTTTATGACGTCATCGACACGACCACGCAACCATATATAACCGTCCTCATCGCGCATCGCGGCATCGCCGGTGAAGTAGTGGCCGGGAAAGGTCGAAAAATAGGTCTCCTTTATACGGGCATTCCCCTCATCTCTCCACATGGAACGAATCATCGACGGCCAAGGGAATTTTATGCAGAGGCGACCGACTTGTCCCGGTTCGGTCTCTTTACTCTTGTCGTCGAGAATGACCGGCTGTACACCGAAGAATGGCATCGTCGCCGACCCGGGTTTCATAGGCGTGAATCCCGGGAAGTTTGCAATCATCTGAGCACCGGTTTCAGTTTGCCACCACGTGTCGACTATCGGGCAATTCTTTTTTCCGATTACTTCGTAAAGCCATTCCCACGCTTCGGGATTGATCGGCTCGCCGACAGAACCTATCACCCGCAAAGTGGAGAGATCATACTTTTCAGCCCAAGCGTTTCCTTGCTTCATCAGAGAGCGCACCACTGTCGGAGCGGTGTAGAACTGGTTCACGCCGTGCTTTTCGACAATCTCCCAAAAACGGCCGGGATTGGGATACGTCGGTGTCCCTTCGAACATGAGTGTGGTCGCACCAAGGGCAAGCGGACCGTAAACAACGTAGCTGTGTCCCGTAATCCATCCGATGTCGGCCGTACAGAAATAAACGTCCTCATCGTGAATGTCAAAAAGGTACTTAAGCGTCATCGCCGATTGGAGGAGGTAGCCGCCTGTCGTATGGACGACGCCTTTCGGTTTCCCTGTCGAGCCGGACGTGTACAAAATGAAGAGAGGATCTTCTGAATCCATCGACTCGGGCTCGCAGAATGAAGAAATATCTTCCCTACGCGTCTCTTCGTGATAGTAAAAATCTCGCCCGGGTTGCATATCGACGTCCGATTGAGCGTGAGACACGACAATAACCACTTCGACGGCCGGACATTCGAGAAGCGCTTCATCTGCCGCCGCCTTAATCGCGATGCCTCGTCCCCCACGACGACCGGCGTCGGCGGTGATAAGTACTCTCGCTTGAGAATCCTGTATTCGATCTCGGAGTGCCTGAGAGGAGAATCCGCTGAACACTATGGTGTGGACCGCCCCTATTCGAGCACACGCAAGCATGGTGATGACCGCCTCCGGAATCATCGGCATATAGATTGCGACGACATCGCCCTTTTTTACTCCGTGCGCCCTGAGAACATTTGCCATACGGCATACTTTCGTATACATGGATTGATAGGTATAGACCTTCGAACGCCCTCCGTCGCTTTCCCAAATGAGCGCCGCCTTATTGCGACGATGCGATTTGACGTGACGGTCGAGACAGTTCACGGACACGTTGAGCTTTCCCCCGCCGAACCATTCGATTTTCGGCTCGTCGAAATTCCATTCGAGAACCCTATCCCACTTCTTGTCCCACGACAGTAGCTCAGAGGCCTGCTGCGACCAAAACCCTTCGGGGTCTTTGACGGACCGAGCATACATTTCTTTGTATTGTTCCATCGAGTTGATCCACGCGTGTTCGGCTACTTTTGGACTGGGGTAATACACGGTCTCTTGATTTTCTGAATTCATGATTCCTCCTCGGTACAATCGTGTCGTGACCGTATATTTACATTGAATCCGCCATTCACCACCGAAAAATAGGCATCAGGTGCCCCAACGGCGCGAACTATTTGGCATATGGTATAGTTTCAGTTGTATTATGAGTAAAAAGATTAAGTTTCCTTTCTGCGAACTTGTCTGCGGACAAACAGCTTGATGCTCAAACTCCAACGGCGCACGAGTTGCGTGCATTGATCGAGTACGTGAGATGATTAGCGGAAAAGGATTATGAGAACCCCGGCCTGAAGGTCGGGGTTCTTCTTTATGTCTTGTCACAGATTTAAAGAGAAAGATTATCCATGAGTTCGTTTGCGAATCCGGGGTCTGCCACGAAATCCACGACTTCTGCAGTCGCGTAATATTCACCGGCCTCTGAAAAACGGCCGTCGAATCCGCGAGCAATCATCGTGGCTCCGTCAAGCGCGGCATCGATTCTGTATTCCATTGAAACGCCGACCAACTCGGAAGGCAAAATCTTAAGTCCGAATAGAACATGCGCGTTCAGCGCGTTTCCGAACGCTCCGGTGATAATCACACGCGATAAATCGCCGAAACCGATATGTGCGGCGTGCAATATTTTTTCAACCCCCACTCCAACGGCAGCCTTCGCAAGCTGGAAATCGCGAATCTGAAGTTGCGTCAAGATTCGCTTTCCATCCTCGACGAACATCACCCCGTCAAGGCCGGTAAAAACCTCTCGATTTGTTGCATCGAGCAGACCCGACTCATCCAATATGCCTCGCTCGCGCAGCTGCAGAAGCTTCTCTAAGACCGAGGAGCCCAACCCTCCGCTTGCCGCAAAGGCACTCCCCGCCGGAGCGGAGCCGACGATTATCTTATCGGGTAATGCGGCAACGAACTCGACGTTGGTGCCGATGTCGACAAACAGTACCGGTTCCTTAGGTTTCAGCACGTCAGCACCGAAAAGACCGCATACGATATCTCCTCCGACAAACCCTCTCAAAGGAGCGACGACGTGCACTTCACAAGAGGGGTTCGCTGCGAGGAGAGCCTCGTGAAGTGGCCCGGCAGACAGCAAGAACTCTTCCGGGGCCAGAAACGGAGCGTGGGCGAGCCCGTGCGCCGGCGTACCGCACAAAAGGCTTGCAACGACGGTGTTGGCTCCGATCACCATCCGCTCCACCGCGTCAGGTTCCCGTCCAATCGACAGCAAAGCGCTTGAAAGCGCTTCGAGAATCGAGTTTTGAGCGGCATCGCGTAAAGCGAGCATCTCCGCTCGGTCTTGAACCGCGATGCTCAGACGACTCAAGACGTCGGCCCCCCACGCATTTTGAGCGTTGGTGGAATGGGCGACGGCGATGACGGAGGCACGTTCGAGGTCGAAGACATCGAGAGCAATCGACGTCGTTCCGAAATCCACCCCGACGACGAGAGGAGAATCGGTGGAACTCGCCGTGTCGCGCACATCTGTGGAGAGTTTTTGCCTTTGAGAGATCGGCATCACCACGACATCTCCGATAACTCTTGCCCGGCATGCCAATCTGACCGAACTTTTACCGACTATGTTTTGCTCCTCGGGACTTATCGGGCCGAGTTTCCCTTCGAGGACACGGACGGCGCATGTTCCGCAAGCCTTTCTTCCCGCGCAGGTGGCCAAGATGTAGGCGCCTGCACTACGCGCAGCGGAAAGAAGCGTCGTCCCCTCCTCCACCGTGGCACAAACTCCGTCCGGCTCGAACCGGCATACGCAAAGTTTTTTCGAGGATGGTATGTCGTTTAGCCCGGATATCTAAACCATTCCTTCGCCGAACGAGCGCCCGCCGAAAATATGAACGTGGAGATGCGACACCGTCTGCCCCGCATCTTTCCCGTTATTTTGAACCACTCGATAGCCCGATTCAGCCACGCCCTTAATCTCGGCGACCGTATGTACGGCGTCGAATAAATGCGCAAGCAATTCCGGAGAGGGATTATCTTCAAGATTGACTACGTGCTCTTTCGGCACAATCAGGGTATGAACGGGAGCTTGGGGAGCGATGTCATCGAACGCCAGCACATATTCGTTCTCATAGACCTTTTTCGAAGGAATCTCGCCTCGTACGATCTTGCAAAATATGCAATCCTTCGTCAACTCATGCATTTCTTACAGCTCCTCTCGGCCCGTTTCGGGCTCGATATCACCAAGCAAAGTGGTTACTTTCTGCTCAGCCGTTTCGAGCTTCTCTTGTAAAACACGAATCAGCTTCACCCCGCGCTCATAACGAAGCAAGCTGTCTTCGAGTTCCAATTGTCCACCTTCGAGTTCGCGTACAATCCCCTCCAGCTCGCTCAACGCTCCGCTGAAAGTCAATTCGTTTTCATTCGTTTCCATAATGCGCCTATCCTTCCGTCTTGTTCTTGGAAATGACACTGCAACCGAGCTCACCGTCTGCTATACGAACCGAAATCAAATCTCCGATTCCGACCGAATCGACATTCTTGACGACGAGACCGCCCCGTTCGTCGAATGCAACCGCATACCCGCGCGATAAAATCTTGAGCGGCGACAAATCATCGAGACGAGATGCAGCCGTTCCCACCTTAGCCTGCGGCATACGCATGAAATTCGTTCCGATGGACGTAAGCCGATTGCGCATGTTGGAAATTGAAACTTTATCTTGTGCGATTTTGCCGGGAATCGCCCGATCGAGTCGCTGGTGCAGCCCGTCGACGGTTTGAGCTTTTTGCATGAGCAAGGACAGCGGATCGGAGAAAATATTTCTCGCCATCAAAACATCGAGTGCGTGCACGTTTGCATCGAGATTCGCCTGCAACGCGCCCGAAAGAATCTTCCTTTTTTGGTTTAAATTACGAACGACCTCTTCGCGCGACGGAGTGACCGCCTCGGCTGCCGCTGTCGGTGTCGATGCCACTTTGTCGGCGATATAGTCTGCGATGGACACGTCGGGTTCGTGACCGATGCCGGTTACGATCGGCGTGTTTGCCACAGCAATCGCACGGGCGACCTCTTCGGAGGAAAAAGGCAACAAATCTTCGTACGAGCCGCCACCGCGTACGACGAGTATAACATCTGCACCGATGCGATCCGCCTCGGCAATGGCGTGAGAAATGTCTGCGGGAGCACTTTCGCCCTCGACTTTCACACCGAAGAAGAACACCTCGGCATAAGGAAACCTGCGACGAAGCGTACGCAATACATCGTGGACGGCCTTACCTTGAGGAGAGGTGACCACGGCGATTTTTTCAGCCATGTTCGGAACCGATATTTTTCGCGCCTCGTCGGTCAGGCCCTCGTTTCTCAAGCATTCAAGACGAGCGGCGACCAGCGCCTTCAGATTGCCTTCCCCTGCGGCCTCAAGACGCGAGACACTGAAATTCATGCGTCCTTTCGCGGCATAAAGCGAAAACTTCCCCGTCAGTTCGACGAGCATCCCGCTGCGGAGAGTGACACCGCTTGCATCGTACTGAGCGCGCCACATCATACACGGCAACACCGAATCCTTGTCCCCGATGCTGAAATATGCCGCCTTGTAGCCGGGTTTGTCGGAAAACTCCGACACCTCTCCGATGACACGGATATATATTCCTTCGAGCTTCTCTTTGGCAATCCCGAGAGCCTGGCTTACCGTCAATGTCACCATTTCAGCCATGGTCGTCAGTTCCTTCGGGCGAGACCGATGTAGTAGAGCAAGTTGAGAATGGAAATGAGCGCGGCGGCGACATAGGTGAGCGCGGCGGCGGTGAGCACCTGACGCGCTGCGGGAAGTTCGCTGCCCGACAGCATGCCACCGTCGCTTAATTGTACGAGCGCTCGCTTCGATGCATTGAGCTCGACCGGCAACGTGATGATTTGAAACAAAACCGCCACCGAATACGCCAAAATCCCGAGCCACATGAGACCGGACAGTTGGATCCAGAAGCCCATGACGATCAAAATACCCGCGGCGGCTGAGCCGAAGCCCACCACCGGGACGATTTTCGTGCGAATTTCACCCCATGTGTAATCTTGCGCATCCTGCAACGCGTGCCCGGTTTCGTGCGCAGCGACAGCGACGGCCGCAATGGAGGCATCTTTGTAGACACCCTCGGAAAGCGAAACTATACCCGTGCGAGGGTCGTAGTGATCCGTCAGCGTCCCCTCGACGGAGGCAACTGCACAAGCACCTTCACCGGTGGGCTGGCCGGGAGAAGCGGCGATGCCGTTGCGTTCCAAAATCATCTGCGCCGCCTGCGCGCCGGAAAGTCCGTTCTTATTGACCACCCGGCTCCACTTGGCATACGTCCTTTTAATGTACATCTGCGTGAGACCGCCGAGGGCGACGGTGACAAGCATCAACAAAAGCCAGTTCGAACTCAAATTCATAAACATGGGCATCACTCCTCCGTGTTATTTTCTATCCGCCGTACCTCAAGATTCGGCCCTTCGAGCGACAACGACAGCTTACCTTCCAGCAAATCCGTCAACTCGTCGCCCACCATGGACTTTCGCCAACCCTGTTTGACTTCGTTCTCGGAATCCGGAGACTCTACAAGTTTTTCGAGCATCGCGTGGGAAGCAAGTATGGTGGTGGATATATTATTATCTTTTGCGCGTTGTCTTACGAGTGCCGTCATTAAATCAACACTCGCGCTGACGTCTTGTGTCGAGCGCTCATTATGCGAAAGCACCGGTAGCTCACTTTCAGGAATCGAAAGTCCGCATGCGATGGCCTCGATTAAGCCTTTTCCTTCTTTGACCATTATCGGCGAGTAGCCCCGTATCATCTTAATGGCTTCGATATCTTTGGGGGCACGCCTGGCAAGCTCAATAAGCGTCTCATCGGAGACTATCCACCGCTTAGGCAAATTTCTCCTCTGCGCCTCCCTCTCACGCCAAATCGCGACTTGCTGCGCGACGCCGAGTGCGCGGCGGTTCAAAGACTTGAACTTCTTCACACGACGGTACAAATGGTCATAGTCTATTTCGTACGTCGAAGGATTGCATTTTTGAGCGAAATCTTCATCCAACCACGCGAGTCTGTCGATTTTTTCGAGTTTTTCCCGCATGGTCGGGTAAAGCTTGACCAGATAAACCACATCATCTTTCGCATAGCTGATCTGGGCATCCGAAAGAGGCCTCCGCGCCCAATCAGTGAAGCTGTCGGCTTTGCTCAGATGGATATCGAACTCGCCTGACACAAGTGCACCATAGCCGATTTGCTCCCGATATCCCAAAAGCGAAGCTGCATTTTGTGTATCGAAAACCGGGCAGACGGGCTTACCGAAGAGTTGATAAAATATTTCGAGGTCTTGCCCTCCGGCATGAAATATCTTGACGATTCTTTCGTCGTATAAAATATCTTCGAGTGGCGAAAGGTCACCGATGGCAAGAGGATCGATGATGGCCGCCTCACCGTCGTCATAGCCGATTTGAATGAGGCACAGGCGTGCGTAATATGTTTTTTCACGCATGAACTCCGTGTCGATGGCGACCACATCCTCGTTCTTCAAAAGTTGAACGAGTTCGGCCAGTTGCTCTCCGGTGGAAATATACATCGTATTCTTTCTCATGTGCTGATACATTATTAATAGGATACAGCATTACCCGGACGCGAGCATCTCGCGCGCACCGGTCTTTACAGTAAAAACTTACCGGGAACCATTCTCACGATCATAAGGGTGAACACGCATGAAAACACCTAAATACTGGAAACCGATTCTCGGAATCACTTTGGCAATCGTAACCATAGCTTTATACACCATTCGGTGGTTCGCCTTTTCCACGCCGATTCTCCATAACGAATTGGAGCGCTTTTTTATCGGGGATCTGGCATTCATGTGTTTCCAAATTCTCTTGGTGACCGTATTTTTGGAAACATATTTGAAGCGACGCGAAAAAGAAGTCCTTCGCGAGAAGCTCAACATGATCATCGGGGCTTTTTTCTCCGAAACCGGGTTCGATTTGCTGAAAACCATAGCCGGGGTCGACCGCAACTCCGCAACGCTGGTCGAAAAAATCACACCGCAGGTCGGATGGACGAAAGAGAACTATAAACAAGCGGAGGCCACTTTTCATGCCTATGCCCCCGACATTAAACTCACACCTTCATCACTGGCCTCTATGAAGAAATTTCTCATCGAGCACAAAACATCTATTTTGGGACTGCTCGCCAACCAGTCGCTTCTCGAACATGAACAGTTCGCCGACCTCCTCTGGGCGACGAACCATATATCCGACGAGCTTCAGGCACGCAGCAGCCTCGACAATTTACCGGAGGCAGACCTCGCCCATCTCGAACTCGACACGAAACGGGCCTATGAGATTCTCGCACTCGAATGGCTGGAATACCTCGAACATCTGAGCAAGCGATATCCCTACCTTTTCGCTTTGGCCTCCAGAAGAAGCCCCTTCAACCCGGCATGTCGAGAGCGAAGTACACGCTGAACTCGCACGATAGTGGCGCTGCTTCGCTCTAGCCCTGAAAACGTGCGGTTTCATGTGAACATCAATGATGCGGTCTGTTATACGAGACCGGCGAGTTCTTCGCGTTTGAGGTTGTGGATATATTCCTCGACGGGAGTATTCAAAATCAGATTGCGCAAATCGGAGTAGGCACATCCGCTCAGATGCTTTTGCAACAGATCGAGAGGCTTTACTTCGAAAAAATCCCCGTAGATATCAAAGGTCGTGACGATGCCGCAATCGACGTTCATGCACGCCAAAACATTGCCGGCGTCGAAACGCGCTTCCTTCATATGAGTATAGTGCGGCGATGCGCCCCAATTCCACTGAAGTGTTCGATATTTCCCCTCTCTCAATGCAAGGACCTCGTCGTGTTGTCCCTCATCGAGCTCGATGGCATTAAGCGGGGCGGCGATGTCGATTTCTGCCAACCGATGAGCGAAAATATCGACGAATTCCTCAAGCGTCACGTCAAGATACTCCCGCAAGTTAGCGACACGACTTTTATGGGAAGCGACACCTTTGGCTTCAACGGCGGCATCCCTTTGTTTCGGCTTGAGAACATGACCGAGCACGCTCAAATCGGAATCGAAGAGAATGGTTCCGTGGTGAAGGAGGGTATCGCCGTGGCTATACTGGGCGTTCCCGGAAAACTTCGCACCTTCGACCAACACATCGTTGCGCCCCGAGAACTCGGCTTTCGCACCCAACAACCTGAGAGTTTCGACAAGCGGATCGGTGAAAAACGAGAAGTTGTTTTTGAGCGCATGTGCGTTTCGCTTGATGATTGTGAAGTTCACGTTGCCGAGGTCATGATAAACCGCACCACCTCCCGACATTCTTCTCACCGCATGAATGTCGTTTTGTTCGAGATAGACTCGATCGAGCTCACGTTCCGTGTTCTGGTTACGGCCGACGACGACGGTCGGCTCGTCTTGCCACAACATGGCGATGTCGTTTTCCGCAAAAAGAGAATCCTTCGTCGTGACCAAGAATTCTTCCAACGCCAGATTGTATGTGGGATCAAGCGATGTATTCAGCACATATATCATAAGTACACTCCACTCCAGACATTTTTTCGAATATCAGCGCAGCAAAAACCCTGCTATGAAATTGATGGTCGTGGCGATGATAACTGTGCCGAACATGAATGATGGCGAGGCGGCGAAACTTGCTGTCTTCGAGTTGCGTGTCAGACACCTAGTACGTCATCCCTATGGTGAACGCGAGATAAAAGAAATCGGTGAACATGGGACGTTTCGTTTTTCCGAAGTCGACGCCGCCCTCGTCACCGGCATAGTACAGGGCGGCATAGCGAAGAGTGAATACCAGATGAAGCAAAAACCACAAAACGACGACGCTGAACAGTCCAAGTACCACCGTCTGGTTTTGAGAGAGCACACTCGACTTTCCCGTCAAGAGCACTATCACGTCTCCGAGACTCACCACGCAAACCATCACGGCCAACGCACCGCCGAGAGGCAGGTTGACACCATCGCGTCGCGCGATGGCAGCCGTCTCCTCGACACCGCGGCTGTGAAGATCGACAAACCAGGTGATGATGAGCGAGAGAGCCGCGGCATCCCACCTGACGAGCAGTGCATAGCGCCATTCCAGCAACAGCACCGTCGCAACAGCGAAAACGAGTAAGTGGTGGGCGGTACAGGATTCGAACCTGCGACCCCTACCGTGTGAAGGTAATGCTCTCCCGCTGAGCTAACCGCCCACTTACGAACTTCTCTATGATAATACAAAACGCGGAACGGATAGTGCGATAAAAAAGGATCCTATCCGGGATCCCCGTAGTTTGAAAAGTGGTGGGCGATGCAAGATTTGAACTTGCGACCCCTACCTTGTCAAGGTAATGCTCTCCCCCTGAGCTAATCGCCCACTTTTGCGACCCGAAGCGAGATTGCACGCTTAAAAGTAGCAGAAGTCAGTATATCAGTAACAAGTGCACGGTCAAGTATTTTTCAGCCTTTCACGTGCTCATCTTCGCGTTTCCGGCGCAAAATGTCGTCGGGCTTCAATTCAAACGGAGCATCCATCGTATAGATATCCGTCGCCTTGTTGGCGACATCGACGAGTTCCCCCCACTCGGTCCGTAGGTTCGTCACCGTGAACGCTCTCACCGGTACTCCCGGCGAGAGAACCTCGACTTCATCACCGGTGAAGAAACGGTTGCGCTGCCGCACCGACGAACGACCGTCATCGCTCTTGAGCACGGTCGCACATAAATCATGTGTTTGAAGATATTGTGCATCATCATAAGTTTGCTTCGCCGGGCCGAAGAAGAATCCCGTCGAATAGGGTCTGTGGCTCACACGGTCGAGCTCGGGAAGGATTTCGGCCATATCGCCTCCATTCAGTGCTCGGCGATAGGCGTTGACAACCGTGGCCACGTAGTACGCTCCCTTGGCGCGACCTTCGATTTTCAGACTGTCGACTCCTGCATCGAGGAGCTCATCGATATGCTCGATCATGCACAGATCACACGAATCCATCAGGTAGGTTCCGCGCTCATCTTCCTCGATGGGAAAATAGCGCCCGGGCCGAGTCTCCTCGACAAGGGCATACTTCCAACGACACGGCTGAGTACAGTGCCCGCGGTTCGCATCGCGCTGAGTCAAATAGTTGCTGATGAGACAGCGCCCCGAATAGGACATACACATGGCACCGTGAACGAAAACCTCGAGTTCGAGATCGTCGGGAACATGGGAGCGAATATCGGCGATTTCCGTCAAGGAGAGTTCACGGGCGAGCACGATGCGCTTTGCGCCGAGCGAATGCCACATCGATGCCGTGGAGTAATTCGTGACGCTCGCCTGCGTGCTCACGTGAATCTCAAGATTGGGTGCGCAGGCGGCAACGACCTGCAATGCGCCCAAGTCACTCAAGATAACGGCGTCGACTTGCGCCTCGTCCAAGAACGTGACATACCGTCCGAGCGGCTCGATATCCTCATCATGCATAATCGCATTGATGGTGGCAAACACGCGCTTGCCTGCTTTGTGAGCAAACTTCACCGAAGAGACGAGCGCCTCATCGGTGAAGTTACCCGCACGTGCACGAAGACCGAAGTGCTGTCCGGCGATGTAGACGGCGTCTGCCCCGAAGTGGAGCGCATATTTCAGTTGCTCGGCGCCGCCCGCCGGAGCCAAAAGCTCGATATGATCGCGCTTGAGGTGATAGGCCATACGTAACCCTTATTTCTTTTTTGACGACTAAGCGCCAAGTCTTTGACAGACTTCGTCGTACTCTTCTTTGGTGATTTCACCCTTGGCGTAACGAACGCGAGCTATTTGGCAAGCGTCATCGACCATCGGCGGCATCGGTGTATGTGAATGATTACTCGCATGTCGAATGCTCCAAAGAACGAGAGCAACTATACCGATAACTACCGCAAGCCAAAATATTCCCATAAAAATCCCAGGAAAGGCAGAGCCCGTCATCGAGTTCCCGTAGTCGTAGTTGTAACCATACATCATGTGCGCTCAACTCCTCTAGACATCGTGCAGATTTTAAACATGTCACGTTTATCCGTCTGCTTTCCATTCCCCTTTTCAGAGGTCCGCAGTAATCATACCCCGTGCGAGAGGGAAATCCGTATAAAATGCGACAAAGAAGGTCGCACCGCAGAAACAACACAAACCAGGCGGGATTTCGCTTAAGATATGTGACCGAGGAAGTCTTTCGTACGCTCGTGCTGCGGATTATCGAGCACCTCTTGCGGGGTGCCTTCCTCGACGATAAAACCGTCGTCCATGAAAATGACCCTATCGGCGACATCGCGCGCAAAACCCATCTCATGGGTGACCACGATCATGGTCATACCTCCGCGGGCGAGGAGACGCATGACATCGAGGACATCGCGGACGAGTTCGGGGTCGAGTGCCGAGGTGGCCTCATCGAAAAGCATCACGTGTGGATCCATAGCGAGTGCGCGAGCGATTGCGACACGCTGCTGCTGACCGCCGGAAAGCTGACTGGGAAGATAGTCGGCGCGATCGGCCAATCCGACCTTCGTCAGCTGCTCGAGCGCGACTTTCGCGCCCGCCGCTTTCGACAGCTTACGCACCTTCCGCAAGGCCAACTCCACGTTACCCTGCGCCGTCAAGTGCGGAAACAGATTAAACTGCTGGAAGACCATGCCTATGTGCTCGCGAATCTCATTCACATCGGCCGATTTATCGTTTATGAGTTTATTCTCGAACCAGATTTCTCCTCCGGTCGGTTTTTCGAGCAAATTGATACAGCGGAGCAGTGTCGATTTTCCCGAACCGGACGGTCCCAGAATCGTTACGACCTCGCCACGGTCGACTTCGAGCGAAACGTCTTTGAGAACTTCGAGGTCCCCGAAAGATTTTTTCAGATTGTTGATTCTTACGATTGCATCAGACATATTTTCACTCCCTATTCGACATCATACGTTCCTTATGGGGAACGATATGTTCGGCATCGAGAGCACTTGTGCCCAATCGAGGCGGGCGCTTTCCCGTTCCGCCGCTGTCTTGAAGGGCGAGGCGATTCTCCAGCCCCGACACAAAACGGCCCAAGGGGACGGTGAGCACCAAATACATGAGCGCGGCAACGATATAAGCCGACTGGTTGAACGTCGTGGCTGCCGCCTCCTTGGCACGCAGCGTCATTTCCGCGACACTGACGGCGGCCAACAGCGCGGTATCCTTGAAGAGCAAAATGAACTCCGACATCATGGTCGGCAAAATCCTGCGGACTGTTTGGGGAAGAATGACGGAGGACATCGTCTGAACCGCGCTCATCCCCAACGAACGCGACGCCTCGGACTGCCCTTTCGGAATCGACTGGATTCCCGCCCTGAAAATTTCGCACATATACGCCGCAGAGTTAAACGAGAGCACGAGCAAACCGCGAAGGACGACCGTCGAGTCGATGCCGACAAACAGATAACTCCTCAGGCTCAAAGCATCGACGATCGTCTTATAGATGGGTGTGAGCGGAAGGCCGAAAAACACCAGCAGTATCTGCAAGAAAAGCGGAGTTCCGCGCACGACATCGACGTAAATCGTCGCAGGCCAGCGAAACCAACGGGTGTTGCTCATCTTCATGAAAGAGAGCGCAAGCCCGCCGGGAATCGCAAGCAGGAACGCAACAAGACCGAACATCAATGACACGGGAAGCGCTGTCAAAATAGCAGGCAACGCATCTTTCATCGCCGAGAACGAAAAGAAGAGGTGCGTAACCTGATTTGTTTCCCACCAGTGTAAAAACTGACTCATAGCCTATTCCGCCTTTTTGAGCATACGTATCGGTAACACCGTTAAGGAATCGAGACCGGCTCGACTTTAAACCACTTCTTATAGATTTCAGTATAAGTTCCGTCTGCTTTGATGGTTTTCAATCCTTGGTTGAATGCGGCGAGATATGCGGTGCTGGCTTTCGGGAAAGCGATACCGTACTGTTCACCGGTGCTGATTTGCTCAACGATGGTCGCCTTGCGCGTTGTATCGGCGGCATAATCGCTTGAAACCTGAAAGTCAGCTACGACGCCATCGACATCTCCTGCAGAAAGCGCAGCGAAACAACTGGGGATTTGATCATACGATTTGATTTCGATACCTTTAGCTTTCAGGTTCTTGTTTGCCCAGATTTCACCGGTAGTTCCGAGCTGAACGGCGATTTTCATACCTTTTTTGATATCTTTCGTCGAAGTCATGGTCGAGCCGGTGGGAACAGCGAAAGACTGGTTGGCATTAAAATACGGGTCCGAGAACAACATATTCTTTGCCCGCTCAGGCGTAATGGTAATCGAAGATATCGCGGCATCATAGTCGCCGCCGGTAGCGCCCATAGCGGCAATCAAAGCATCGAATCCGCATGTCTTGAACTGGACCGTGCCGCCCTCCGCCTTAGCTGCGGCATTCGTGATATCAATGTCGAAGCCTTCGTAGGTACCATCCGCCTTGACCATTTCCATCGGAGGATACGGTGCATCGGTACCTGCGATGATGGTTTTACCCGCCAACGGGCCGGTTGAATTCGCTTTGGTGGCGGCAGACGTATCGTCCTTGACCTTGGAGCATCCTGCAAGAGCGAGTACTCCAAAAGCAAGCACTACGACCGTCAGGAGTACAATGATTCTTTTCATGTCCCCATCTCCCTGTGTTATTAAGGTTATATTATTGAAAAATTATAGTACATATATTAGCAATATCAGATATTTTTTAACTAAAATGATTAAAATATGCAAAAAAATGTAACTTTCATGCATACATTTTCAACCGGACCCGTTAGCTCCGGTATCCCGATCGATAACAAAAAAAGAGAGCGCTAACGCGCTCTCTTTACAATGAGCCCCCCCTGAAGGGATTGCCGGCTTCGATGATTTGCAATCGAAATTATTCGACCGGATCTCCCGGCTTAAAGGTCGGTTCGACACCGAACCATTTTTTGTAAATCTTTGCATACGTCCCATCTGCCGTGAGCTCTTTGAGCGTCGAATCCATCGTAGCTTTCATAGCTTCGCCTTTAGCGTTTTTCGCTAAGCCCATGCCGAAATACTCCGCAACGGATACGTGCTCAACTATCTTCGCGTCACGAGCCGAGTCAGAAACAACGGACGTGGCCATTGCGAGATCTTGGATTACCGCGCCGGCATCCCCCGCCGTCAATGCGTTGAAGCAGTCAAGCGTATTCTCAAAAGTTTTTATTTGCACTCCAGTACCGGCAAACTGTTTCTTCGCCCATTCGTTTGCGGAGGAGCCGGTTTGCACACAGACGATGTCGCCTTTTTTGAGCTGTTTGTAGCTTGTCAACTTCGAATCCTTAGATACGACGACGCCGAAGTCGTTGCGATAATAAGGAATCGAAAAGTTCACTTGCTTTTTACGCTCCGCGTTGATGGTCCAAGCCGAAGTCACCATATCAAAATCGGTGCCTCCGTTGAGACCGGCGACCAGAGAGTCAAAATTGTATGTTTTGAATTCGAATGAAAGTCCTGTTTTCTTGCCGATTGCCTTCATGAGGTCGACATCGAAACCGACGAAATTATCGCCTGATTTCGGCGCAGACTCAAAAGGAGGGTAATTCGTGTCGGCTCCTACGATAACGGTGCTTGCGCCCGGTGTGATGAGTTTGCTCGCCCAAGCCGGTTTTGTTACGCCTGCCGCAGGCGTAACAGACGTAGTCTTCACTTTCTGGCACCCGGTGAGCAGTCCCATGCAAACCGACAAACCGATGCACAGAACTAAAATAACGTATGTGTTCTTATTCACAATTCCTCCTATAAATACTGCAGAAACAGGCCGCCATATCTTTAAGGCAGAAAAAGCCTTTGTGCTGCATCCCCTGCACAGCACAGAGGAAACTTTAGCACTTTACCGTGCTGAAGTATAGAAGTAGGACACCATTTGAAGATCACCTATTTGTTCGAAGATAACGCCTGCGTCGACGTCGAAATCCATTTCCGATTCATCGAGTCGATTATCGATTTATCGGTTGCGTTGGCGAGCAGTGTCGAAATCGCGGAGCCGAGTTCGGTCTGGGCGGGCGCAACAGCGACACCGAACTTTTTCTCACCGTCGAGGAACCCGGCGAATGAGATTTTCGAGCCGCCTGCAATCGCATACTTACCGACGAGCGAATCCATCGCTCCCAACGAAACACTTCCCGACGCGACAGCCGCTATGAGCTCTTTTGTCGTGGAAAACGTTTTGACACCGCTCTCTCCGAGCGCATCGACCAAATACCAATAGGAAATCGAATTTTTTTGAACTCCTATGGGCAAGTTCTTGCGAAAATCTTTGGCCGACGATTCGGCATTCAAAGCATTATCGCTTGCAGTGAAAAAACCGGGGCCGCTTGTATAATAGGGTCCCACGAGAAGCGCATCACCGGTATCCATATCGGCAGAAAGCACGACATCGACGGTGCCGTTTGCAAGCGCAGTTGCAACCTTGTCGGGCGCCACTTGAACATACTCGGGATAGAGGCCGAGTTTTTGACTGATCAAATCGGCCACTTCGGCATCGAAACCGACGACGGCATCACCTTGTTTGACGGCATAAGGGGCGACACCGAAGTTCACCCCGACTTTCAAGACACCATTTTCAATGATTGCAGGTGACTTGATTTTGGCGGTTCGAAGAGTCTTCGTCTCCTGTTTTTTGCATCCGACGAGCGCGCCCGAAGCAAAAACGCAGAGACAAAGTGCACCGATGACGGCACGCTTCTTGTTCAAATGCATGTTTCCCTTTCCTAAGGTCAAAGCTAGCTTTTGCGGCTGACCTGGTATTTGACCCCACACTCGCATACGGGAGCTTTTGCTTGAGACGATCTCACTACTTGCTCTCTCGACGGATTGCTCCGACGGTACGACTTACCCCTAAGATGCGCCATGCTCAATCATTCCCATTCGGGCAACGAAATTACGTGGATCCTTTTGACCGCATCTGCCTTGGACTAAGATAGCCGCGCATTTTGCGCAGTATCCGCAACCACAGACCCGCAAAAGCAAGTTTCAATTCTACCATGTACGCGCCACCGCCGCGATGCGCACTTCACGTGCGCCTCCCTCAAGCAACACATTTGCCACGCTATTCGCCGTCGCTCCCGTAGTTATCACATCATCCACCAGCAGCATATGGGGAGCAATCGGTTGACCCGACAAAGAATAGGTGTCAGATGTCAGTTCACGACGTTCATTGCGCGTGTGTCCGCGAAGTTCATACTCCTGCTTTCGCACGACGACACCGACTGCGGGAACTCCGAGGCATCCGGCGACCCCTTCGGCAAGCGATTTGCCATGATCGAAACCACGCCTCTGCAATGCTTTTTTCGATGGAGCGACCCACGTCACACAATCCGTCCATGAGTCAAATTCGACACGTACCCTCATTCCCAGCATCAAGCCGAGGTACGCCCCAAGCCTTTGCTCATTCGAATCCTTATGCAACACCACCGCGCGAGCAAGCGTGTCGCTCAATTCTCCGAGAACAACCGTTTGCGTAAAGGAAAAATCACTGTCCCAGCACTCCGTGCAAACGATCTTTCCATACGGAGCTCCGCACCGGGGGCACGCATATTGAGACAGATACTCACTGAGCTTTTTTAAGCATTTGTCACACATCAACGTGCCATATGCATCACACCCGGCGCATCGTGTCGGTGCAAGCAACTCCCCGACCGCATCTTCGAACATGGCTTTATATTCATGTAGCAACTGCAGATGAGACATGGCACTCCTTTGAGAATGCCATGTTCACATGAAGCGATAATCGGATACTGAAAAAAGCCTATTATGCATCTTAACAATCACGAAGCGATTGTATTGTGGTACCGACGGGACGGTTATTCAAAGAAGTTTCGAGCCGAGACGCGCAGCCGAGTTTCTGAAAGTTTCGAAGAAACGCATATCTTCGATGTCTTTGATTGTGATCTCTCTGCATTCCTTTTTATCTTCGGCAAAAATTCTTTCGTACTGCGCCGATATTTCCCGATCATAAAACCAAACTGAAAGTTCTTTATGCAAATCAAGAGAGCGCACATCGAGATTCATCGTTCCTATCGAACAGGCTTCGCCATCGACGACGATTGCCTTTGAATGGAAGAATCCCTTTTCGTAAAGAAAGACGCGTGCACCTGAATGCAGAAGTTTCTCGAAATAGGAAAACGCAGCATACCAGGCCATTTTCTTATCGGGAACTCCGGTGATCATCAGCTCTACTTTCACACCGGCCAGAGCGGCGTTGATAAGGGCCGTCTCTATGGCATCGGTGGGAACGTAATAAGGTGACTGGACGAGCACCGACGTATTCGCCGTGCTGATGGCGACTTCATAAGAACGCGCAACTGCGTGCCAATAGTCTTCGACACCGTGCGCAACGACTTGCGCCAGCACATTCCCGTTACCGACGAGGTTGACGGGAAAAAACCTATCGTTGTAAATCGTCTCGCCGACGCCATCAAACCACCGCTGTGCGAACAAATCTTGGAGCTCAAGTACACAAGGGCCGCGGAAGCGTATGCCGGTATCACGAAAGTAATCATACTTTTTCGCACCGTCGATATACTCCTGCCCGATGTTAAAACCGCCCGTATGTGCCAAAACCCCATCGATTACCGTTATTTTTCGATGATTCCGATAGTTCGCCTTGGCGATTGCCGTCACATCCTGGTGCACTTGAGCACCGGCCTTGCGGAGTCTGTTCAATCCCTTTTTTTTGTACGTGAGGCAACCGATAAAATCATTGAGAATCCTCACCTCGACTCCGTTTTTCAATCTATCGAGAAGGATATCGACGATTTTGTCGGTCAATTCGTCTTCCATCCAGATGAAATACATCATATTGATAGTGTCTTTCGCCTTCGACAAGTCATCGAGGAGCGCAGGGAAATACACCGTGCCATGGGGAAATATCTCCACATCCCGTACAAAAAGAGGAGGGACTCCCCTTTGATTGAAAATCGAGTTCTGCACCTCTCGTGACATCACCGAATCAATCCCCGCGCCGTCAGAAGAGACCTCGGGCGCATCGATTTCCCGAATCGACTTCATAAAAGGCCTACGAATCCCCTCGCGAGCTCGGAACCACTTGCTCTTGCGTGTGATGTGCTTCCAATCGCGACCGAAAAAAAAGTAGAGAACAAGGCCTGCGCCGGGCAGCAGGCAGAGAATCAATATCCACGCAAGCGTCGTTGTCGGTTCTCGATTCTCGCCGATGAGAACCAATACCACGGCGATCCAGTATATCCACATGACGACTATGAAAGTGTTATAAACCATAGAGTCCCTCTGCTTACTTCCGGCGCTTGTGTCCATAAGAACTGCCTTTGCGAGCGCTGCTTTTGAGCTTACCCAAAACGTCTTCCTTACCAATTCCTTCGATTTCCGTTCTCAGTTTCAACACCTGATCGCGGATACGCGCAGCCGTCTCGAAATCAAGCTTCTCGGCGGCAAGCGTCATCTCCTCTTCCATCGCGGAAACTATCGAAAGCGCACGCCCTTTCCCGAGTGCGGCCAGTTCTGCGGCCGCATCGACGACGGCGTCGCCATTCGGCTCTTCGCCGCTTCCGATGAATGAAGATATATCCGAAATTGCTTTTCGGATCGTCTCCGGTTTGATGCCGTGTTCTTCATTATAGGCAGTCTGAATCTCCCTACGACGATTCGTCTCCTCGATTGCGATCTTCATCGAGTCGGTCATTCTATCGGCATACATTAATACTTTTCCCGAAACATTACGTGCCGCTCGGCCGGTTGTCTGAATCAACGAGCGATGGTTACGCAAAAAACCTTCTTTATCGGCATCCAAAATTGCGACCAGTGAAACTTCGGGAAGATCAAGACCCTCGCGGAGGAGATTGATACCCACAACCACATCGATGACGCCTTGACGCAGTTCCCTTAAAATATCCACGCGCTCGAGCGTCCCGATGTCGCCGTGGAGGTAACGCACCTTCACCCCATGCTCACAGAGGTAGTCGGTGAGGTCTTCCGACATCTTTTTCGTGAGGGTCGTCACGAGAACTCGATCACCGGATTGCACACGCTCATGGATTTCATTGAGAAGATCATCGATTTGTCCCTTGCTGGTTCGAACTTCTATTTCCGGATCGATGAGACCGGTCGGGCGAATAATTTGCTCGACGACTTTTTGTGAAATATCGAGTTCGTAGTCACCCGGAGTCGCAGATACGTAAACGGTTTGCTTCACCTTCTGATTGAACTCATCGAAGCGCAAAGGACGGTTATCCAACGCCGAAGGCAGTCGGAACCCATGCTCCACGAGTGTGATTTTTCGAGACCGGTCCCCCTCATGCATGCCCCGAATTTGGGGGACCGTCACATGACTTTCATCGATGATACAAATGAAGTCATCGGGAAAATAGTCGATCAACGTATTGGACGGCTCGCCGGGTTTACGA
Organism: Coriobacteriia bacterium; assembly: GCA_016649875.1. Classification (NCBI taxonomy): domain Bacteria; kingdom Bacillati; phylum Actinomycetota; class Coriobacteriia; species Coriobacteriia bacterium. Next base: position 53,293 of record JAENWW010000006.1, on the reverse strand, counting down.
CCGTCGAGATGACGGGAGTAGTTCTCAATACCCGCACAAGAACCGATTGTCTCAAGCATTTCGAGATCGTATTGCGTTCGCATTTGCAATCGCTGCTCTTCCAGCAGTTTTCCTTGAGAATGGAACTCCGCCAAGCGCTGATCGAGCTCGGCTTGAATAGTCACAATAGCTTTATCCAACTTCGCGTGCTCGGTCACATAGTGCGAAGCAGGCCATATCGGGAGCCAGTGAAACGTATTGAGCTCTTCGCCGGTGATGTTGTCGACCTCGGCGATACGCTCGATATCGTCGCCGAAAAGCTCGATTCTGATCGGATGATCCGCATACGGAGGAAACACATCGATGACATCGCCTCTCACACGAAAATTTCCGCGCTCGACCGCATAGTCGTTACGGTCGTATTGGATGTCGATGAGATCGGAGATCAACGTATCCCGATCGTACTTCACATCGTCATCGAGCAACACCGCCATACCCGCATAATCTTCCGGCGAACCGATTCCGTATATACACGACACGCTCGCTACCACCACGACATCGCGGCGTGAAAGAAGCGACGCCGTGGCGGCATGGCGCAACTTTTCCACCTCCGCATTTATCGAGGAATCTTTCTCAATGAAGGTATCCGTCGAAGGAACGTACGCCTCGGGCTGGTAATAATCATAGTAGGACACAAAATAGACGACGGCGGCTTCAGGTAAGAATTCCTTGAGTTCGGAAGCAAGCTGGGCGGCCAGCGTCTTATTGGGAGCCATGACCAATGTCGGGCGCTGCACTTCCTCGATCAGTTTCGCCATAGTGAAAGTTTTCCCCGAACCGGTGACGCCGAGCAGCGTTTGGTAACGCAACTTGTCGCGAATCCCTTTAGCCAAACCGGCAATCGCCTTGGGCTGATCGCCGGAAGGCTCGAAGGGGGAAACGACTCTGATGGGTCTGTTCGATATGGGGCGCGGAGTTTTCATCGCGCCTCTCTTTCAATGATTTTCTCAAGCGAGGATACGAGGTCATCACGAGTGCCGTCATTGATCACCACATAATCCCCCGTGTACTCTCCTTTTGAATGCTGAAGCCGGTCTCGCCTCATAACATCCTCGGGGAAAAGACTCGTTTTACGATTCACCCGAAGCTCTCGTCGACTCTGCAAAACGATGACTTTAGAAGTCGCGAAAATGTCTTTGAACGTATCGTATCCGAAGAGCGCATTTACGGGGAATGGACATTCTATGACGAGAATACCCTCAGGGTCGGACTTCAAGAAATCGTTCCTCATCTTCAAAAGACGTTCCCCGATTTTTTCATGAGTGCACTCGTTGAGTATTTCCGTATTTTCAGGTGAAGAAAACGCAACCGCCGCCAACGCCGAACGATCGATCTCACCTTCAGGCGACAATATTCTCGTTCCGAAAGCATCGACAAGTCCGCGTATAACGGATGTATCATCGGCGAGAACTTCGTGCCCGATTGCATCGAGCACGACGAGTTTCGACGTAATCCCCTTTCGGGAGAGCACATCAAGGATTATGTTGCCGGCGCTTGTTTTACCTGCGCCTATGGGGCCGGAAAGAATGAGTGTATCCATACATGAATTGTACCCTTACCGACATCTCTGTGAATTTTTCTCCATAACTTTCTTTTTGAAACAGTTGCTAAATGAAACAATTTCATTTAGCATACATACAAGGAGGAAACATGACAGACCAACAAAAAAATATAAATCCGAAAATCGAGGAACTGGCCGATAACCTCCACATCATTTTGCCGGCGCTGAACAGGGTCATGCACCAGCAATGGCATACAACCGGACGGGGGCAGAAGGACATCTATCTCCTTCTCGCGCTTTCGCACCGTTCAGTCACGCAAGGTGAGCTTCAGGAAAGATTCGACATTCCTGCTCCTTCGCTCTCGAGAGCCATCGACTCGCTCTTTTCGGCCGGGCTGATCGAGCGGACCGTCGACTCCCAGGACCGCAGAAGGCAGATTATTCAGATCACCTCGAAAGGTGAGGAACTGCTCGCCCAACTGCACCAAATTTCGCAAGACGCGCTCATTGATGTGTTCGCCGATGTATCCGAAGAAAAACTTGAAATCATCACCGAGGGCTGTGCCGCCTTGAGCACCGTTGTTTTGGAAAAAATGAACGGAAGGGAACGTTCGCAAGGCTGTTCAGAGACCCATCATCGTACCTCGTCCTCCCACAAACCGCACCACCCGACTGGAGAAGAACTTGACTAAACTCTTGAAAAATTTCAAGCCCTACCTCGGTGTCATCATTGTGATTATATTTCTCACAATAGGCCAAGTCAGGGCTACTCTCGAACTTCCGAATCAGATGTCGGAAATCGTCGATGTCGGAATCGTCCAAAAAGGTATCACCAATCCCGTGACACAAGGCGCCGGCACCGCCGCCACGCAGCTGAGTTACATCCTTAATAAGGGTGCTCTCATGCTTCTCATCACCGTTCTGTATATGATATGCGCCGTCGCTGCAGGCTATCTCGCATCGAAGGTTTCTGCCGGGGTTGCTCGCGATTTACGCGCAAAAGTTTTCTCCCGCGTCGAAGCATTTTCGCTGGCAGATATCGACAAATTCTCGATTGCCTCTCTCATCATCCGTTCGACTAACGATATCGCACAAGTCCAACAGATGTCTTTCATGCTTTTACGCATCGCTTTGATTGCACCGTTTATGGCAATCGGAGCGATTCTCATGACGTTGAAGGCGGATGGACAACTCACGTGGATAATCGGTGTGGCCATCCCGCTGCTGGCGATACTCGTGGGAATCACCGCTCGTTTCGCAATGCCGCTGTTTCGCTCGGTGCAAAAGAAATCGGACCGGCTCAACCAAGTTGCACGAGAGGGTCTTACCGGTGTGCGCGTGATTCGTGCTTTCAACCGTCAAGATCTCCAGCGCGAGCGTTTCAATGCCACTAACACCGAGCTTACAGCTACCACCTTGCGCGTAAACAAACTCATGACCACCATCCTGCCGATCATGATGTTCATAATCCAAGCGGTAAGTGTCGCCATCATCTGGTTCGGCGCAAAGCTCATCGATACGGGCGGGCTTCAAATCGGTAGCCTCATGGCGTTCTTGCAATATGCGATGCAGATACTGACCGCCGTTATGATGCTCTCCATGATTCTCATCATGCTTCCTCGTGCAAGCGTTTCCGCCGAGCGCATCAACGAAGTGCTCGAAACCGATCCCACAATTTTCGACCCGGAGAATCCTCGGATTCCCGGCAACGATGCGAAAGTTGAATTCAAGGACGTTTCCTACGCTTTCAAGGGAGCCGACGAACCGGCGCTCAGCAATATATCGTTTACCGCCACAGCCGGAACCACCACGGCCATCATCGGATCGACCGGTGCGGGAAAATCTACACTCATCAACTTGATCGAGCGTCTCTATCAAGCCACATCGGGCACGATTACCGTCAACGATGTTCCCGTCGGCGACGTCAGCCAAGAAGAGCTCCACAATCGTCTCGGCTACGCACCTCAAACGGCGGTTCTTTTCAGCGGAACGATTGCAGATAACTTACTCATCGGCAATGAAAATGCCACGGAGGAAGACATGTGGACCGCTCTCGAAGTGGCACAAGCGAAGGCTTTCGTCGAAGAACTTCCCGAAAAACTCGATTCGTATGTCTCTCAGGGAGGCAAGAACTTCTCGGGCGGACAAAAGCAGCGTTTGGCGATTGCACGTGCCATCATCCGTAAGCCCGATGTCTACCTATTCGACGACACGTTCTCCGCACTCGACCTGACGACCGATGCGAAATTGCGTGCGGCGCTCGAGCCCATCACGAAAGAAGCCGTCGTCATCATGGTCGCCCAAAGAATTTCCACCATCACCCATGCCGACCAAATCATCGTAATCGATGAGGGACGCATCGCTGGTGTCGGAACACACGAAGAGCTCCTCGCAACAAACGAGGTCTACCAAGAGATCGCGCACTCGCAACTGAGTGAAGAGGAGATGAGTCGATAATGGCAGAAACCAAACCGACTGAAGCAAAAAATAAGCGACAGAAGCGAGTCGCCACCGGCATGGGCGGATCACCGGCCATGACCGCCCTCGGACAAAAAGCCGAAAAAGCCAATGATTTCAAGGGCAGCCTTAAAAGACTTTTCAAAGAAATGCGCCCGGACAGAACCTATCTGCTCATCGCCATCGTATGCGCAGTGATTTCGGTCGCAGCCTCAGTCGCCGGCCCGAAAATCATGGCACTTGCCACCAATAAAATCGGTGAGGGCATAATCCTGCGTGCGAAGGGGATGAACGTCGGAATAGACTTCACGTATATCGGGAAAGTCGTGCTCGTTCTCGTCATCCTCTACATAGCAAGCTCGCTCTTCAACTGGGGCCAGCAAAACTCGACCGTACGACTCACGCAAAACCTCGTATACCGTTTGCGTGCCAAAGTTTCCGACAAGCTCAACATGTTGCCCCTCTCCTATTTCGATAGCAACACCTACGGAGAGACGCTGTCTCGTATCACCATCGACATCGATTTGATATCGAGCAACTCGCAACAGGTGCTATCCCAGCTTCTGACCTCGATTCTGACCATCATCGGAATCATGATCATGATGTTTACCATCAGCCCGATTTTGGCCGTCGTGGCGCTCGTCGCAATTCCCGTGACCATCGGCGCCACGGCGCTGATCGCGCCTAGGTCGCAAAAGTACTTCGGCGCACAGCAAGAAAAGCTCGGCGTTATCAACGGCATCGTCGAGGAAAACTATGCGGCACACTCGATCATCAAGTCGTTCAACCGCGAAAAAGACTCGCTCAAGGTGTTCAACCAAACCAACGATAAGCTCTACGGGGATGCCTATCGCGCGCAATTCACCGCCAGCGTCATGATGCCACTCGTCAACTTCATATCCAACCTCGAGTACATCGTAATCGTCGTCGTTGCGGCACTGCTGTCCGCCGCAGGTAAACTCATGATCGGCGACATCCTCGCCTTCATCCAGTATGTCCAGCAGTTAACACAACCGCTCAGCCAGACCGCACAAATCGCGAACGTAATTCAGGGCACGATCGCTGCTGCTGAACGTGTATTCGATCTTCTCGCAGAAGATGAAGAGGCTCCCGATAAGGCCAATGCCATCGAGGAGCTCGACGATGAAAAAATTCGCGGAGAGATTCTCGGTTCGCACATCGCATTCAGTTACAGTGCGAAGAAGCCGCTCATCACCGACTTGAGCTTCGACGCGAAGCCCGGACAAACCATTGCAATCGTCGGCCCGACCGGTGCCGGTAAGACGACCATCGTCAACTTGCTCATGCGGTTTTATGAGATTCAGGGTGGCGCGATTTCAATCGGTGGCGTGAACACCTCCGACATGACCCGCAGCGCCGTGCGTCAAGAGTTCGGCATGGTGTTGCAGGACACGTGGCTCTTCACCGGAACGATCCGCGACAATATCGCCTACGGTAAAGACGATGCAACCGATGAGGAGATCCACAACGCGGCCATAGTCGCGCTCGCCGATCACTTCATTCACACGCTTCCCAAGGGCTATGACACGATTTTGACCGAAGACGCAGGCAACATATCCGTCGGACAGAGGCAACTCCTCACCATCGCCCGTGCGGTCTTGGCAGATGCTCCCATCCTGATTCTCGATGAGGCGACGAGCTCGGTCGACACCCGCACCGAGCGCATGATCCAAGAGGCGATGAACCGTTTAATGGCGGGACGCACCAGTTTCGTCATCGCCCACCGCCTCTCGACGATCCGTGATGCCGACCTCATCTTGGTCATGAACCACGGCTCGGTCATCGAGTCGGGGAACCACGAAGAGCTTCTCGCTCAAAACGGTTTCTACGCGAACCTATACAATTCGCAGTTTGAAGATCCTCTCGACGATGAGGAGATCATCGCCTAGCGCCCAGTCTCAATCCAGCATCTCGCATAAACCATGATCACAGAGAAACACCCGGCCGAGAGCCGGGTGTTTCTCTGTATACCAGAAAGCTAGTTCTCTAACGCGAAAAACAAGCTATAAAATAATGGCTTTAACGTCAACAACAGCGCTCGGACGCACAATAAAATAAGACCCGCAAAAAAATGCGGGTCTTATTTTATATATGACTACCTAACTCTATGCTTTGGTGGTTTCCTCTGCAGGAACTTCTTCTGCGGGAGCATCTTCTTCAGCGACTTCCTCGGCAGGAACTTCCTCAGCCTCTACGGGTGCCTCGGCACGAGCCTCTTCAGCGACGGCTTCCTCGGCAGGAGCCTCCTCAACAGCGGTTTCCTCTGCAGGAACTTCCTCAGCCTCTACGGGTGCCTCTTCGGCAGTCTCGACGGCTATGGGAACTTCCTCTGCCTCTACCTCAGCAGCAGGAGCCTCATCGGCAGGAACTTCCTCTACCTCGGGCTTGCTGGTAATCTCGATTTCATAACCGAGCTCCTCGGCGGCAGCGCGCATCGAAAGCGAAATACGACGACGATCGGTATCGACGTCCATGACCTTGATCTTTACGGTCTCGCCCACCGAAGTGACCTGGTCGGGAGTCTCTACGTGACCCTTGGCCATTTCGGATATGTGAACAAGTCCCTCGACACCGTTTCCGAGCTCGACGAAGATGCCGAACGGAACAAGTTTGGTAACTTTACCCTCGATAATTGCACTCTCGGGGAAGCTTGAAACAAGTTGCTTCCAAGGATCCTCGGTGGTCTGCTTGAGACCGAGAGAAATGCGCTCACGGTCCATGTCGACCTCGAGAACCTGAACGTTAACCGCATCGCCGACTTTGACAACCTCGGACGGATGGTTGACGTGGCTCCACGAAAGCTCTGAAATGTGAACAAGACCATCGATGCCGCCGAGGTCGACGAATGCACCGAAGTCTACGATTGATGAAATGTGTCCCGGAAGAATCATGCCCTTTTGGAGTTTGCCCAAAAGCGCGCCGCGGTCTTGCTTGCGACCCTCTTCGAGAACTACGCGACGAGACAAAACGACGTTGTTGCGGTTGCGGTCCATCTCGATGACACGAGCCTCGAGCTTCTCGCCCAAGAATGCCTGCAAATCGCGAACGCGTCGCAAGTCGACGAGTGACGCAGGAAGGAATCCGCGAAGGCCAATGTCGATGATGAGACCGCCTTTGACGACCTCGATGACTTCACCTTCGACGATTTCGCCGGACTCGAACATTTTCTCAACATTGCCCCACGCGCGCTCGTACTCCGCACGCTTCTTAGAAAGAATGAGGCGACCATCTTTGTCTTCTTTCTGCAGTACTTGTGCCTCGATTTCATCGCCGTATGACACGAGCTCGGCAGGAGACGCATCCTTGCGAATCGAAAGCTCGCGCACAGGAATGACTCCTTCTGATTTGTAGCCTATATCGAGCAGGACTTCGTCGCGCTCGATTTTTACCACGGTACCGCGGACGAGGTCGCCCTCGTCAAAATCAGTCATAGTACCGTCGATGTATGCATTCATCTCTTCGTCAGAGAGCTGCTCCATCTCAAATGTGGTGCCAAACACTTGGTCGGTCATGTGGACCCCTTTCACGCATCGGGACCCCCTACATGCTTGTCGCCTACAGATTCGTCGTCGAGGTTTACAGTACTTGTTACTTGTCGTCGCCTACTACAGGTTCTTACATTTTCGGGGCCAATAAATACACCTGCCACGGTGAAAAAAACCGCTTTTCGCTCGTCTGTTCGCACAAACGCGTGAAAGCGGAGAAGTTCCCACCCATCTGACAGTGTGAACAGTATAACACGTGAGAAAGAAGATTTGCACTGAAGAACGACCTTTTGACGACAAAAAAAGACGCCGGATAACGATCCGACGTCTTAAACTATTTCAGAATCAAAATAACCGCATGCGCTCGACGTGATTACTGAGGGATAACACCGGTAACCTCGGGGATTGCCTCCTTGAGGATGCACTCGACCTGCGTCGCCAAGGTGAATTGCGACATCGGGCAACCGCGGCAAGCACCCTGGAGCGCAACGATAACCTCGTCTTTGTCGTTGACGTCGATGAACTCGATGTCTCCGCCATCGGCCTGGAGGCGAGGGCGAATCGTCTCGAGTACCTCTTTGACTTTCGCTTTATCAAGAGCCATAACATTCTCCTTAGAATAATTGTGATTAACAGCCGTTAACTTTATCAGAATTAAACAAAACGCGCCACAATAAACGGCAAAAGGTGCCCAAATGAGCACCAAATTCACGTTGTCTGCATAGAAAAAACGAGAGAAATACCCCGGATTTCCAACTAAATATCGCATTCCGAATCTAAACGGAGCCTGATATAAGAAATACTACATTCCCGAATGACGACTGATCAAATAAAAAGAGTCGTCGGTAGTGCTTAGCAACGTCCTGCTCTTCCATCGGCTATACCGACAGTACCATCGGCGCTGGAGGGCTTAACTTCCGAGTTCGGAATGGGATCGGGTGTACCCCCTCCGCAATAATCACTAAGCACTACCGACGACTCTCATAAGTCGATCTTCGTCGGAGTGTAATATTCTCCATGTCAAGCGTACCGGAAGGTACCCTGAATGTCGAATAGCGCAATCAAAATCATGTAATGAAAATAAGACCTCGACCAATTAGTACTGCTCAGCTGAACGTATTGCTACGCTTACACTTGCAGCCTATCAACCTCCTAGTCTAGAAGGGGTCTTACCTAGTTAACCTAGTGGGAAAACTCATCTTAGGATTGGCTTCCCGCTTAGATGCTTTCAGCGGTTATCCATTCCGAACGTAGCTAACCAGCGATGCCTTTGGAAGACAACTGGTGCACCAGAGGTTCGTCCATCCCGGTCCTCTCGTACTAGGGACAGATTCCTTCAATTTTCCTACGCCCACGGTGGATAGGGACCGAACTGTCTCACGACGTTCTAAACCCAGCTCGCGTACCGCTTTAAATGGCGAACAGCCATACCCTTGGGACCTGCTCCAGCCCCAGGATGCGATGAGCCGACATCGAGGTGCCAAACCCTTCCGTCGATGTGGACTCTTGGGAAGGATCAGCCTGTTATCCCCGGAGTACCTTTTATCCGTTGAGCGACGGCCATTCCACTCTGGGCCGCCGGATCACTAGAACCGACTTTCGTCTCTGCTCGACTTGTAGGTCTCGCAGTCAAGCTGGCTTATACTCTTATACTCTACAAACGATTGCCAACCGTTTTGAGCCAACCTTACGTACGCCTCCGTTACATTTTAGGAGGCGACCGCCCCAGTCAAACTACCCACCTGACACGGTCCACTGCCCTGTTTCAAGGCGCAGTGTTAGATCATCAATCTTTCGAGGGTGGTATTCCAAGGGTGACTCCACAGGAACTGGCGTCCCTGCTTCAAAGTCTCCCACCTATCCTCTACACGAAAAATCAATAATCAATGTCAAGCTATAGTAAAGGTTCACGGGGTCTTTCCGTCCTACCGTGGGTAATTCGCATCTTCACGAATAATACAATTTCACCGAGTCTATGGTTGAGACAGTGCCCAAGTCGTTACGCCATTCGTGCAGGTCGGAACTTACCCGACAAGGAATTTCGCTACCTTAGGACCGTTATAGTTACGGCCGCCGTTTACTGGGGCTTAGGTTCAGAGCTTCGCCCGAAGGCTAACCCATCCCCGTAACCTTCCAGCACCGGGCAGGCGTCAGACCCTATACGTCATCTTACGATTTAGCAGAGTCCTGTGTTTTTAGTAAACAGTCGCTTGGGCCAATTCACTGCGGCCACGATCAGCTTATGCCGCAAGGGCAATCACCAACCGAGGCGCTCCTTCTCCCGAAGTTACGGAGCCATTTTGCCGAGTTCCTTAACCATAGTTCTCTCGATCGCCTTGGTATTTTCTACCTATCTACCTGTGTTGGTTTGGGGTACGGGTAGCATTAACACTCCCTAGAAGCTTTTCTCGAAAGCAGAGGATCACCGACTTCGCTCAATCGCTTCGTCTCAGTTCTCAGGCTTAATGAAAGACGGATTTACCTATCTTTCGCCCTACAACCTTTCACGTGGACGTCCAGAACCACGCTCGGCTACCTTTCTCCGTCACTCCATTGGTAATAACGCGTTAATACTAGTACTGGAATATCTACCAGTTGTGCATCGACTACGCCTTGCGGCCTCGCCTTAGCTCCCGACTGACCCTGGGAGGATTAGCCTTGCCCAGGAAACCTTAGATATTCGGCGGAAGTGTTTCTCGCACTTCTCTCGTTACTCATGCCAGGATTCTCACTTCTGTACAGTCCACAGACGGTTTCCCGCCAGCTTCAACCCGGTACAGAATGCTCCCCTACCACTCCACATACGTGAAGTCCGCTGCTTCGGTAATATGCTTAAGCCCCGTGAATTGTCGGCGCATGTCCACTTGACCAGTGAGCTGTTACGCACTCTTTAATTGAATGGCTGCTTCTAAGCCAACATCCTGGTTGTCTGAGCAAACGCACATCCTTTTCCACTTAGCATATATTTTGGGACCTTAGCAGGCGGTCTGGGCTGTTTCCCTTTCGAATACACAGCTTAGCCCACATATTCTGACTGCTGCGCTCTAAAGTACCGGCATTCGGAGTTTGGTTCATTTCGATAAGCGGTGAAGCCCTCTAGACGATCCAGTGCTCTACCACCGGTACAAAACGCGCAACGCTAGCCCTAAAGCTATTTCGGGGAGAACGAGATATCTCCAAGTTTGATTAGCCTTTCACTCCAATCCACAGGTCATCCCCTCCGTTTTCAACCGAAGTGGGTTCGGCCCTCCACGAAGTCTTACCTTCGCTTCAGCCTGCCCATGGATAGA
>JAENWW010000006.1:0-40000 GCA_016649875.1 Coriobacteriia bacterium | reverse complement strand
TAAAATTTCACTAGCTGAAAGCTAGTGGTTTACGAAGTATGATCCGAACTTTAATATATCCGGTTGTTATTCCCTCCACCGTAATTGGTGGCGAATAACGTGTTTTGTTTCGTCATCGGTTTGGACTTTTGACTGTCCCTCTCGATTGACGGGTTTCATTTCTGGCTTAATTTCTATCACAGTATCCAGTTTTCAAGGTTCAAAGAAGGAGTAGATCCTCGCTTCTGACCACCGTTTTTCAAGCGCGTTGCTCGTTTCGGCGACAAGAGAATATATTACGTGATTCTCAATATCGAGTCAAGAACTTTTTCAAACTTTTTTCAAATTCTTTTTCGAGGTTAACCCCCGAAAGCGACGATCTTGAAAAAGTCGAGTTCTTCGAACAGTTCACGCCTGAAAATCAGGCTTTCAAGGTCGCGCCTGACTGCTTTCGCAAATTCAGGAGCGGGTACAGTACTATACGCATCTACCCTCGGTATTGCAATACTTTTTGCGAAGTTTTTCGAAAAAATACGACGCCTATCGAGACACCTCTGTTCGATAAGCACATCCACTCCATAAAGAGGGACGAATGCGCTGAAAAAATCGACTATTTCTTGAGAAGCTTTGCAAACTTTCGCTTACCGACTTGAACGACGGCTCCTTCAAGAACGGAGGCATCGACGTTATACGACCTCGGCACAAGCGTCTCGCCGTCGACTTTCACGCCCCCGCCGTCTATAAGGCGCCTGCCTTCTCCCGCAGACGAAGCCAACCCGGCATCGACCATCACCTTGGGAAGATACACATCCCCTTCCAAGACGACGATGAACTCCGCGATATCATCGGGAACCTTGTGCTCTTTGAAGACCTGATCGAACGCACGCTCGGCCGCAAGGGATTGTTCCTCGTCGTAGTATAACTTGACAATCTCTCGTCCGAGACGACGCTTGAGTTGGTTGGGATGTGTGATCCCAGCGGCAATATCGGCTTCCACCGCATCGACCTGCTCGACGCTGAGCGCGGTCGCCAAGCGATAATATTTCAGCATAAGCGCATCGGGAATCGACATGACTTTCCCGAACATCTCGGAAGGTTCATCGGTCAAACCGATATAGTTGCCATAGCTTTTGCTCATCTTTTGGACGCCGTCGGTACCTTCGAGAAGAGGCATCGTCAGGCACACCTGAGGTTTCATCCCGGATTTTTCCATCAGTTCGCGCCCTGCAAGCAAATTGAAGAGCTGGTCGGTGCCGCCGAGTTCGACGTCGGACTCGATGACCACCGAGTCATAGGCTTGCGCAACGGGATAAAGAAATTCGTGCAAAGAAATCGGTTTCTGGTCGCTGTAACGCTGCGAGAAGTCATCGCGCTCGAGAATGCGGGCGACCGTGAATTGGCTTGCCAGCTTGAGGAGATCGGCAAACCCGACGGGAGCGAGCCACTCGGAGTTATGGCGAAGCTCGGTTTTTGCGGGGTCGAGAATCCGATATGCCTGGTCGATATAGGTCTGTGCGTGTTCCTCGACTTGTTCGCACGTCAAAGCGGGACGGGTGGTATTGCGCCCGGAAGGGTCGCCGATTTGAGCGGTGAAGTCACCGATGATTAAGACGACCGTATGTCCCAAGTCTTGGAACTGGCGCAATTTGCGCAACGGCACCGCGTGTCCGAGATGGAGGTCGGGAGCGGTGGGGTCGACACCGAGCTTTATCCGCAAAGGGCGGTTCTCCTGCAGCTTTTTCATCAGCTCCGCCTCTGGGACGATGGCCGAAGTGCCACTTTTGATTATTTTGAATTGCTCTTGCGATGACAGCACTGGTATGCTCCTTTTTGTGTTTTATGAGTAACGAACTGTTTTATTTTCACTGTATATTACAATAGCAATACTAATATGCAATAGTAACAAAAACAAAACAGGCTTACAGGAGAACAATGTCTTCCACCGATTCCCGCAGTCCACAACCACGCAGAAGATCTGCGTCCGGTTCAACCTCGCATTCCTCGACACGTACACGAAGCACGACGCGCGTCGCCATGCGCAGTTCGGGATCGACGCCGGTACGGAGAACATCACAACAAACTCGACCCGGTCGATTCGGGCGGTTCATGAAAATCGTCGGGATTGTATTTCTCATCGACATCTTAGCCGTCGGCGTGGTGGGTGCTCTTGTATACAACAACCTGAAAAAAACACTCCCCGACCCGAGCATAAGCAATGCTCTCGGACGCGATCAGTCAAGTACCATCACCGATCGAAACGGTAAAATATTGACAACCTTGTACGCCGATCAGAACCGTAAGGACATATCGTTTAATGCCATGCCGCAACAATTGCGTCAGGCCGTGGTCGCAACCGAGGACAAACGCTTTTACGAACACGCCGGCGTCGACCCCGTGGGTATTATGCGAGCGCTTATCATCGACATCGCCAAAGGTGCGAATGTCCAAGGTGGGTCCACCATCACTCAGCAATATATAAAACAGGCTTTCGTCGGCTCACAAAAAACGGCGAAGAGAAAACTGCAAGAAGCCATGATGGCAATCGAGTTAGACAAAAAACACAGCAAGGATAAAATACTCGCGCTCTATCTCAATACCATTTATTTCGGACACGGTGCCTACGGGGTCCAGTCGGCTGCCGAAGTATATTTCGGCAAAAATGCAACAGACCTCGATTTGCAAGAATGCGCCACCATAGCCGCGGTGATAAAATCACCGGGTCTGTATTCGCCCTACCTCGAACCCAAAGCGGCGCTACAACGCAGAAATACCGTGCTCAAGCTCATGCTGGACCAAAATCTCATCACTCAACCGGAATACGCGACGGCAAGTACCTCGCCGCTAAAAACCGTCGGTCTCAAGACGGCTCAAACAAAAGCTCCCTATTTCGTCGAATGGATTAAAAAGCAGGCGATTAAGCAATACGGAGAAAATGCCGTCTATCGCGGAGGATTGACGATAAAAACGACCCTCGATTGTACAAAGCAAAAAGAGGCGGAAGATACCATAAAGACCACTCTGAACAAAAAGAACGATCCATCGGCATCCCTCGTGTCGATCGACCCGAAAACAGGCGAAATACTCGCCCTCGTCGGTGGAAAGGATTTCAATACGCAACAATTCGATGTCGCAACTCAAGGAAAGCGACAGCCGGGCTCGGCTTTCAAAACATTCGTACTCGCCGCAGCGCTCGAACAGGGGATATCCCCCGAAGCCGTGTATGAAACCAAAGCACGTTCGTTTAAAGTCGGGAACGGAGTGTGGAAAGTGACCGGTTCTTCATCCGGTCCCCAAACATTGAGAACATCGACGGTGGAGTCCATCAACGCCGTATTCGCGCAAGTCATACTCGACATCGGGGTCGATAAGGTGGTCAACATGGCGAACCGTCTCGGAATAAAAGAGCACATCAACCCCGTGCCGGCAATCGCCCTCGGCGGACTCACCACCGGCGTCTCTCCTCTTGAAATGGCATCGGCCTATGGCACTTTGGCAAACGGTGGAACGTATGCGACACCGTTCGGCATTCTATCGGTGACTGACAGCACCGGAAAAGTCGTCGACTCCAATGAACCGCTGCTGAAAAAAGACGTCGTTTCTCCCGAAGTCGCCTATTTGACGACGGACATTCTCAAAGGAGTGCTGAAAACCGGTACGGGCACCGTCGCAAACATCGGGCGCGAAGCCGCCGGTAAAACAGGTACCACACAAGAGTATCGCGATGCATGGTTCGTCGGTTACACTCCCGACGTCTCCACAAGTGTCTGGGTTGGCGATCCGGCATCGCAAAAAGCGATGCTCGATGTCCACGGAATCGCTGTCACGGGAGGTTCGTTTCCTGCGCAAATTTGGGCTTCTTATATGAAAGCGGCGCTTGTAGGCACGCCCAAGAGCAAGTTCTCTCGACCCGCCGGATTGACGAAAATCAAAATATGCACCGAAACCGGATTGCGTGCGAACCCCTACTGTCCTTCGACGAAGTACGCCTACTCGGTCAGCAAAGAAAACCTCGATGTCTGCACGAAGCACAAAAAGCCCGCCTCGGCCACCACGAGCAGTGAGACGACCTCGACTCCTTAGAGAACTCCTCTGAAGAAGTGCCCACGCGTCAAGTCCTCATCGACTTGAGGGGCTTCACGCCCGGCAAACGTATCCATCAGAGCCGCACGCACGCGAGCCACTTCATGGGAGACCGAAGAGGTCAGCGCGGTCTCGAGATCGATTCGAACAGCGGACACACCACCTTCTACGATTTCTACGAAGGCATCCGTCAAATCCAGTGGAATCGAATTGTAAATGTGCGAACGTCCGGTTACGTCGGTTATGACGCGAAAATGGTATCCCTTGCGATCCTTGAGCGCCGTCGGCTCTTCTCGGCGCTTACATTCTGCGCATTTTTGATTGCAGGGACCTTGCGCCATGAGTATACAATGCTCCGTAACCATGACTTCGCTCAGACCGGCAACTGCGATTCCGGTTCCGGCAATCGATTGACGTGAAATTCCGGCGATTTGATTCCCGGAGAGTTCGGGCGAAAGCCAAACACGGGTGGCACCCATTTCCGCAAGCGCATTCGCCGCATAAGCGTTGGTAACATTGAACGACCAGTGGGCCTGCGCGGGAATACCTCTATACACGCATGCCTTGAGTTGTCCGAGCGTCGAGCAGACCGCCTCCCCGAAACGTTCCGCAACCCCCAAATACTCATCGACTTCGTTGTCATGCGAAATACGGGGCAAAACGGGCACGACACCCTTGATTGCGGCGACATCGAGCAGATTGTAGGCAGCGACATGGGCCTGCGAAGCTCCTGCGTTCAGCGCTGCTTTGGCCCCGCCGATCGATTGAGTCACGGCGATGATATCAACATGCTTCCCACCGAGGCCTTCCCCTTTCTTGCCTTTCTTTCTCGAAGGAAGCGGCGGCAGATAAGGATTACCGACGGCGCGCGACACTCCACCGAAATATTTTTTAGTTTCATAATCTTGCAACGCGGCGCGTCGTACATTGTGCAATGCGGAGAAACCGAGTCCGGCGGATTCGTCGAGTTCGATATCCATCCCCTTGCTTTCGTAGAGCGTGCCCCCGAGTCGATTCACATGCGACTCGATGTCTTGTACGGAAATCGGCTTGGTGCGAGCAGCTTCGACCGCGCTCCCCTGCGCGATACCGGTCACGCCCGCCTCATCGGTCACCGTAATCGTGAGAGGAACTCCGACCTTAACCGTAACTGCGAAGTCAACAGGGACGGTGACTGCACGCGCCTTTTCTTGAGCGGATTGGGCAAAAGTGTTGAGCGTAGTCGAGCGAACACGGAAAACACGATCGCCGACCTGCGCGTATTCTTTAAGCGCAACGGTGGCGCGTGTCTTGGCCTCCACGGCTTTGAGGGGCCGGCCCTCGACGTATAGGGGGCCTACCGCCTGAGCGAAACGCCCTTTATTCGTCCAAATCTCGATGATGTCTTCGCTGCTTACTTCGGTGTCGAAATTAATCACGGTATTCGCGCCGTCGAGTTCGGTGATTCTTCCGACCGCAGTTCCGCGATTGTTCGGACGGGAATAGCTCATCATCTCATTGCCGCGTGTCCCCGAAAGGTAGGCCGTCGTGAATCCACGCGAAAACGCCTCTGCGAGATTCGAGTATGCTTTTTCGGTATCCGCGAGCACGCCGTTATCTAAAGCGTCTCGGTACACCGACACGACGGCGGCCACATAACTCGGAGATTTCATTCGACCTTCGATTTTAAGCGAAGACACACCGGTTGCGACAAGTTCGTCGAGCACCTCGAGCCCAGCCAAATCTTTCGGGGAGAGGATGTGGTGGCCGACTGAAGGAAGTTCCTCATCTTGCGTATCGACGAGCTCGTAGGGCAGACGGCACGACTGGGCACATTGCCCTCTGTTCGCACTTCTGCGCCCGATGAGCGAAGAAAGCAGACACTGTCCGGAAGAACATACGCAGAGGGCCCCATGCACGAACGATTCGACTTCAATCCCGAGCTCGGCGGCAACCGCGGCAAGAGTTGCAATCTCTGCAAGCGTTGTCTCGCGCGCAAGTGTCACCCTCTTGATTCCATACCGCGCAAGCGCTCGAACGGACTCCGAAGAATGAATGTTCATCTGTGTCGACATATGAAGGCGTATATGCGGTAGCACTTCGGAAAGAACCTTGACCAACCCGAGATCTTGCACGATGATTGCATCGACTCCGCAATCCCAGGCCTGTTCGACCATCTCGACGACGTCTTGCATTTCGTGAGGCAAGATGATGACGTTGACAGTGAGATAAATCTTCGCTCCGCACGCATGAGCATGGGCGCACGCACCCGGAAGCGTTTCAAGAGTGAAGTTGTCGGCGTTGCTACGCGCGTTGAACGCATCGAGACCCAAATAGACGGCATCGGCGCCGGAACCGAGCGCTGCCAAGAGCGAATCCATGTTTCCGGCGGGCGCCAAGAGCTCAGGGCGAGCATTTTCTCGCGGATTACCTGCGGTTATATTCATTAATTGACTTCCTTTGTAGAGAATATGAGTGTAAACAATATCAAACTGGTGACAATGTTTGTACAACGGAGATACCTATTATAGAGTAGTGATAGAACTTTATCTTCGTAATATCTTTGCAATAACATACGATAGGACGCCGAATGTCTGTTCATAATCGAAAGATACGCCCTACAACTCCTGCGAAAAGCAAGGGTAACGGGAAAATCATAGCGCTTACCATTCTCGGCATTTTTCTCCTTTTGCTCATTGCCGGCGGAGTCATCGGCTCCGTCGCCATTTCGAAATGGCTCGAAAATCTTCCCGACTATAAAGCGAAAAACGCCTTCCAAGTCGCCCGACCGACGACCATTTATTCTTCCGACGGAAAACTCCTTGCGAGACTTTACCTGGAAAACCGTGAGGTCATCTCCATCGACAAGATGTCACCGTATGTTTTAAACGCAACCGTCGCCGTCGAAGATGAGCGCTTTTACAAGCATCACGGGGTCGACTTCGTCGGCATCATGCGCTCGGTGTTCTCGATAATGGGGGGAACGCGCCAAGGAGGGTCCACCATTACACAGCAATATATCCGAAACACAATACTACGCGATGAAGCAACGGACATGTCACTTCGCAGGAAAGTCCGTGAAGCCTATCTCGCACTGCAAATTGAGAAAGTGTATACGAAAAAAGAAATACTGAGCATGTATCTCAATACCGTCTACTTCGGCGAGGGCGCATACGGCATACAAGCAGCCGCACAGACTTATTTTTCAAAAAACGCAAATAAGCTCACCATCGCACAAGCCGCGATGCTCGCCGGTCTTCCACAAAGACCGAGTGGAACCAGCCCGTTCGACAATCCCGACGGCGCTCTTTCCAGGCGAAACCAAGTACTGCGACGTATGCTTTCGAATAACTACCTAACCAAAGCCGAGTATGATAAGGCGCTTGCTGAAAAAATCTCACCGAAACGCAGCAAAGAGCCGACCAACGGCATTTACGCCTATCCCTATTTCGTGGCACAGGTAAAAAAGGACCTCCAAAAGAAATTCTCCAAAGGGACGGTATTCGAAGGTGGTCTGAAGGTTGTCACCACGCTCGATACGAAGATGCAAAAGAGCGCGGAAAAAGCCGTAAAGAAAGAAATCGGCAAAAAGGGGCCCGAGGGAGCGCTTGTCGCCATAGAGCCCTCGACAGGCGAAGTCAAAGCGCTCGTCGGAGGTCGAAGCTACACGAAGAACCAATTCAACATGGCGACACAAGCTCATCGTCAAGCAGGCTCTTCATTTAAGACATTCACCTTGGCCGCCGCCATCGATGACGGCATGTCACCGTCGATTATGGTCGACTCGAGTTCTCCGGCAACGATTCCCACAACGCCTCCTTGGATTGTCCACAACAGCGAAGGCCAAGGACACGGTATGATTTCATTGGCAAGCGCAACCTATTCCTCCGTCAACGCCGTGTACGCACGCGTGTGCTATGCACTCGGCGCGGAAAAAGTCGTCAAAATGGCTCATAAGCTCGGCATCACAACGAAGCTGAAAGCATATCCTTCGATTACACTGGGCGCACAAAACGTCACGCCCCTCGAGATGGCATCCGGCTACGCGACACTTGCTGACAACGGCGTTTACAATACTCCGACCTTCATAAAAACGGTTACCGACCGCGAGGGCAAGAACATCTATCGATATACGCCGGAAAATAAGCGCGTCATCTCGGCTTCCGTGGCAGCGACCACAACAAAAGTGCTTAGGGGCGTGGTGACGGGTGGTACGGGAACACAAGCACGACTCAGCGGACGTCAAGTCGCCGGTAAAACCGGTACTTCTCAAAAGAACCGAGATGTGTGGTTCTGTGGATATACACCCCAACTCGCAACGGCAATTTGGGTCGGGTATCCACAGGAAAAAACAATCATCATGAACGGCTCTCTTGCATTCGGAGGATCTGTTTGCGGCCCGATCTTTCACGATTTCATGACAGTGGCCCTCGAAGGAATGCCTGCCGTGGCGTTCAAGACAGCCGACCAACCCAGCTATGACAACAGCAAATATAACCTCCCCAAGCCCAAAGTAGAAAACGTGTCCGGAAATACACTCGATGTGGCAATCAAAAAACTCAAAGGCTACACCATCGATATCGTCAAAGTGTGGTCCGACAAGACTGCAGGAACCGTTCTTTCCCAAAAAGTAAGTGGGAACACCGTGACCTTAACCGTATCGAAAGGTATAAAACCGCCACCCGACATAAAACCGTCACCCGACATAAAACCGCCACCCGGCAACAGTAATGAAACCACCAGCACCGCAAACCAACCGTAGCCTCCGACGATTTTATGCAAAAATCAGGTGCACCGATGATATCAATGCACCTGATTTTTCATCTGTCACTTACAAGAAAGCAAGGAATTGTTATTGCATCTTATTCAGCAAACTCGCGAGCTGTAGAGCTTCTTCATCGCTGAGTTTTTCAACCATCTCACCCAAAATTTCGTTGCTCATGGAGCGCATGCGCTCATAGCAGTCATGCCCTTTTTTCGTCAAACCGACGAGAATCTTTCGATGATCGAACGAATCGATTTCTCGCTTTACATATCCCTCGCCTTCAAGCGCGTCGATCAGTGAGGACGCCGAAGCGGGACTCACAGACCTGTCACGTGCGATATCGCCGAGATAGTGTTTCTTATTCGCCAAAAAATTGACGCACCGAATCTGGTTGAAGGTCAATCCGGTCTCTTTTTTGGCCACGCCGCACCCCACGCACCGCACAACTCTCGGAGCGATTTCAAATAATGCATCCACTGCATCACGTTTTGCTTCAGACATCTGCCGCACTCTTTCTTATCTATTGTTCCGAGAAAAAATTATCATGCCATCGAATATACATCATTACTGCGAATTAGTTCAACTATTCTAACTTTATTACAATTACCGTGGAGCCCATTCCCGAAGATATTCCTCAGTGCGAAAAAGCATCCACGAGCGACATATCGGAATCAAGCATTCTCTCAGCCGTTTCGAGCTGCGTGCGCACCGAATCGGGAGCGGTGCCCCCGAAAGAGGTACGCCTCCCGACCGCGTTTTCAATGGAAACCGCTTCGAGTACATCTTCTTTGAAAGCATGGTTCGAAGCGAAATATTCCTCTGCCGTGAGTTCTTGAAGGCTTTTACCTTCTTTCTCGCATTGAAGCACAATCTCTCCCACGACCTCGTGCGCCTGTCGAAACGGCATTCCCGTTCCCACCAGATAGTCGGCCAAATCGGTGGCCGCCATGAATCCGCCGTGTGCGGCGACTTTCATGACATCCTCATTGACCGTTAAGGTCGACAACATGCCTCGCATGGCTATCAGACAATTTTCGACCGTATCGATAGCATCGAACACGCCCTCTTTGTCCTCTTGCATGTCCTTGTTATAGGCGAGAGGAAGTCCCTTCAACATAACGAGCAGTTGCAGCAAGTCTCCATACACACGACCCGTTTTACCTCGCACGAGTTCTGCGAAATCCGGGTTTTTCTTTTGCGGCATGATCGAGGAACCCGTCGAATAGCCGTCGTCGAGAGTGATGAACCCGAACTCGTCCGAGGACCATAAAACGATCTCCTCGCTCAGCCGAGACAGGTGCATTTGCGCAGTTGAGCAGGCATACGCCAAATCGAGTAAAAAGTCTCGGTCGGAAACGGCGTCGAGCGAGTTTTGCGAAATCGCGTCGAAGCCGAGCAGATCGGCACTGTACCGTCTATCGAGCGGGAAAGTCGTTCCGGCCAATGCCGCGCTGCCCAACGGAGACACGTCACTTGCTTCATAGGCATACATGACACGCTTGAAGTCACGTGAAAACATGTGCGCGTAGGCAAGCATATGGTGCGAAAAAAGAATCGGTTGGGCCTTCTGCAAATGGGTATAGCCGGGCATATAAACCGACATGTTCTTCTTCGCAAGATCGATGAGAGTCGAGCGGGCGGCATTCATCTCGTGCATGAGACCGATTTCACGTTTTTTACAATAGAGACGCGTATCCGTCGCAACTTGATCGTTTCGCGACCGCCCCGTATGCAGGCGCGCCCCGGCGGTGCCGATGAGTTCTGTCAACTTCTTTTCGATAGCCATATGGACATCTTCGTCTTCGATGTCCCATACGAACTCTCCGGATTCGATGAGAGATACAATCTCTCCGAGCCCCTTTTCAATCGCCTCGACGTCCGCGGAGCTCAAAACGCCGATTTTCCCCAGCATTTTCGCGTGCGCACGTGATCCATCGATGTCCTCGCGCCACATACGCCTATCGACCGGCAATGATGCGCCGAATTCTTGGATGAGCGCAGATGGAGCCTTTTCAAATCTTCCGCCCCAAGGCGTTTTGCGACCGTCCGCCATATGCTAAACCTCGCCCTCTTTGCCGACCTTACGACGCTGACCAGCCCAAACTTTGATCGGCAGACCATGCAGGTCGATAAAGCCTTTGGCCGCATCCCTGTCAAACGAGTCGTCCTCGTCATAGGTGGCCAAGCCGTAATCGTAAAGCGAATACTCGCTCCTGCGTCCGACGGGAACGCAAGAACCCTTGAAGAAACGAAGGCGCACATCTCCGGTCACGAGTTTTTGCGTGGTATCGATAAAGCCGTCGAGTGCTTCCTTCAGCGGACTGAACCACATGCCGTTATACACGAGCTCGGCCCATTTTTGCTCGACACCGAGTTTATAGTGGAGCACTTCCCTCTCGAGGCATAAATCTTCGAGAGCTTTGTGCGCCGTGATGAGGGCAAGCGCTCCCGGCACCTCATAAATCTCACGGGATTTCACACCGATGAGGCGATTCTCTATCATATCGATTCGTCCGTACCCGTGACGACCGGCGATGGTGTTCATTGTTTTGATAATGTCGGTGAAGTTCATGGTCTTGCCGTCCAGCGCGGTCGGCAGTCCCTCTTCAAAGGACAGGATGATGTATTCGGCCTCGGTCGCCGCATCGGTGCGCGCATCGTTGGTCAGCGTGTAGATGTCCGCGGGAGGCTCCTCCCACGGGTCCTCCAAAACTCCGCACTCGATGGCTCGACCCCAAATGTTGTCGTCGATGGAATAAGGGCTGGCCTTCGTGGTGGGAACAGGGATGTCGCGCTCAATCGCCCATTCCATTTCCTGGTCACGCGTGTGCAAATCCCACTCACGAACGGGAGCGACGATTTTGATATCGGGATCCAAAGAGGTGATACCGATCTCGAAACGAACCTGATCGTTTCCCTTCCCCGTGCAACCGTGCGCGATGTACTTCGCATCGAATTTATGAGCGATTTCGACGAGATGCTTTACGATAAGCGGACGCGAAAGAGCGGAGAGAAGCGGATATTTGTTTTCATACATCGAGTTCGCTTTCAAAGCTTTTGAAATATAGTCTCGAACGTACTCATCGACGACGTCGAGGACAATCGAGTCCAGCGCTCCGATGGTCAAAGCCTTATCGCGAACGAACTCGAGATCTTGGCGCTCTTGTCCGACATCTGCCACAACCGCAATCACATCGAGGTTGTGGTTCTCCTGAATCCATCGAATTGCAACGGAGGTGTCGAGCCCCCCTGAGTACGCAAGAATACACTTTTCCCGGGCCATGTCGTTTCCTTCTCTCTCTTCAAATATTTTTAATCGAAATTACCACGAAATGTTTCAAGCTTATAATGAAGCGCGCTTGCGACCGAATCGCTTTGTGTGATTACGAGAATGGTATCGTCTCCCGACACGCTTCCCAAAATACCTGTCAGACCGGCACCGTCGAGTGCCGCTGCGACTCCGGGAGCCGTTCCGGTCTGTGCTTTGATAATCACCATGTTATTCACGAAATTGAGCTCGATTACCAGGTCGTGAACCATGCGTTGCAAATGCAAGTCCTCGGAAAGAACATACACCCCCTCCGGAAGCTTGCGTAAGCCAAGCTCTGAAATTTCACGAGACACGGTGGCCTGCGTGCATCGGTGATCCTTGGCGTTGAGCGCATCGACCAGTTCTTTTTGCGTTTTGATACGCTGGCTTCGAATAATTGCGCGAATCAATTCTTGGCGCACATTACGTTGTTTCATTCATTCCTCTCATTCAGCAACAGAGACAACAGGGCTTGCTGGGCATGCACTCGATTTTCGGCCTGAGCGTAAATAACCGATTGCGGCCCGTCGATTACTTCCGATGTCACTTCTTCGCCGCGATGGGCGGGCAAGCAATGCATGAAAATCGCGCGCGCGGATGCTCTTTCCATCAGCGAATCGTCGACTCTGTAGGCCTTGAATATGTTGAGACGCAGGTCGTGTTCATCCTCTTGTCCCATGGAGGTGAACGTATCGGTCACAATGACGTCGGCCGCCTCGGCCGCCTCGTAAACATCGGAGGTGACGGTGAGATGCGCACCGGTACCGCTCGCAATCACGTGCGCGGCAGCCAAAATGTCGGCATCGGGGCGATAATCATCCGGCGTGGCGATTGCGACATCCATGCCGACGAGCGCGCCCGCCTGTAAGTAGGTGTGTGCCATGTTATTGGAACCGTCGCCGATATAGACGAGTTTCAATCCGGCAAACGAGCCGAAACGTTCCCGTACGGTCAACAGGTCGGCCAACCCCTGACAGGGATGGAACTTATCCGTCAGTGCATTTACGACAGGTACGCGCGCATGGTGCGCCAATTCTTCGATGAGAGAATCCGCATACGTGCGAAGCACGATGCAGTCGACATATCCATCGAGCACTCGCGCGGTGTCGTTGACCGGCTCTCCGCGAGAAAACGCACCGTTTTGCCCCGTCATGACCACCGGATGGGCGCCCAAACGGGCCGTGGCGACTTCAAAACTGACTCGCGTACGAATGGAGGCCTTTTGCATGATGATTGCGACGGACTTCCCCGATAAAGGAGCGCTTACGCGACCGGCCTTCGTATCACGTTTGATCCGTAAGGCGGTGTCCAGCAGCTCCGTCAACTGCTCCGAAGAAAGATCGGCGAGTGATAAAAGATCCTTACCGTACAATGATGAACGCATGCCTCGACTCCTCACTTTTTTTCTTCAATTATGGCATTGATTGCCGCTACAAGGGTGTCGATATGCGCATATTCGCATATAAGCGGTGGCAATATACGAATGTAGCTCTCGCCGATTGCATTTACGACAATACCGTTTTCCAAAAGTTTCGTCGCACACTCTTGCGCCGAAAAGCCCGAAAGAGTACATCCTATCATGAGCCCGATTCCGCGAACATCACTCACCCCGGGAATCCCGGCGAGTTTTATCCGAGCGTATTCTCCGACTTTTGTCACGTGCTCCTCGATATCCATCGACTTGTAACAGTCGAGGACGGTGAGACAAACGGAGCAGGCCAACACGTTACCTCCGAACGTCGTTCCATGGTCTCCGGGAGAAAAAATATCGGACACCGAAGTGCGGGCGATCGTCGCGCCCACGGGAAAGCCGTTGCCCAGGGCCTTTGCGCTGGTGATGATATCGGGAATAATGCCGAAGTGCTGGAACGCAAACGGCTTACCGCTGCGATATATTCCGCTTTGAACTTCATCGACGATGAATAAAATATCGCGCTCCCCACAAAGTCGGACGGCAGTTTGCACGTACTCCTTCGTCGCGGGCCACACACCGCTTTCTCCTTGCACGACTTCGATCATGAAAGCGATTGTGCCCTCGCCCAGCATCTCATCGAGCGCCTCGACGTCATTAAACGGCGTATAGGCAAATCCGGGCGTGATGGGTGCGAACGGACGCGCAAATCCCGGTTGTCCCGTAGCGGCTATTGTGGCGAGCGTACGACCGTGAAACGATCCCGTTGCAGTGACAATCGTATCAGCTGCCGGCTTGCGGGCATGCCCCCACTTTCTCGCCAGTTTGATTGCGCACTCGTTGGCCTCGGCGCCCGAGTTGCTGAAGAATACCTTCCCGGGTTGTCCGTAAAGGGCGATCAGTGCCGCGGCGAGTTCACCTCTTCCTTCGACGTGATAAAGATTCGAAACATGCATGAGTTTTTTGGATTGAGTGCACAGCGTCTCTGAAACCGCCGCGTTGCTGTGTCCCAGTCCCATCGTGCCGAGACCCGACAAAAGATCGAGATACTTTTTCCCGTCGGTGTCGTAAAGATACATTCCCTCTCCGCGCTCGAAGGCGACGGGTTTACGCTTATAGGTAGGCATGAGCTTTTCCGAGTCGAGCTTTTCTATAGTGGGGAAATCCGTTGCCGCGGCCGTATGAATCGGAGCGGACTGTGCGAACGAATCGACAGGGCGTTTTTCATCGATCATAAAGGATTCACTTCTTCCGTTATCATGGTGCCGACGCCGACATCGGTATATACCTCGAGGATCACCGAGTGGGCGACCGTTCCGTTGAGAATGTGGGCACGACGCACCCCACCGCGAACCGCATCGGCACACGCTTTGATTTTGGGAATCATTCCCCCGTCGGCAGCGTCGTCACTGTCCATAAACGCTTTCGCCTCATCGGGGGTCAAAACGCTTATAAGCGATTCTTTGTCGTCGAAGTCTCGATAGATACCGTTGACATCCGTGAGATAGATACATTTGTCGGCACCGAGCGCCTCGGCGAGTTTTCCCGCAACGAGATCGGCGTTGACGTTGATGGATTCACCGTCCTCGCCGATTCCGATGGTGGCTATGACGGGGATGAAATCGTCGGCAATCATATGCTCGACGACCGATGTGTTGATTTTCGTGACGATACCGGTGCGTCCGAATTCTGCGGAAATGGGTATACCGGTAACCAAGCCGCCGTCTTCGCCCGAAATACCGACGGCATAGGCGCCGTGGACGTTTATCGAATTGACGATTTCCTTATTCACCTTGCCCACCAACACCATCTTCACGATGTCGAGCACCTCGGGAGGAGTCACGCGCATACCGTCTTTGAAAACGACCTCGTGTCCGAGTGCCTCTTGGTACCGGGTCACCTCCGAACCGCCCCCATGGACGACGACCGGGTGGACGCCGACGAATTTCATGAGAACGATGTCATCGGCGACCTGTTGACGCAAAACGGGATCAGACATCGCCGCGCCACCGTATTTGATGACTATCACTTTTCCCCAAGCGGACTTGATCCAAGGAAGCGCCTCGGTGAGCGTAGCCGCCTTTTCATGGAAGTCTTGGATGCGTTGTTTCGAAATCATGACTCAGCTCCTGTACTCGCCGTTGATGCGAACATAGTCATACGTTAAGTCGCACGTCAAAACGCGCGCGACACCCGGGTGAGGGAAACAAGTCTGAGCACTTTCGATGTCGGATGCGCTCGTGGCGCGCTCCCCGAGATCGATATGAATCTGTACTTCACTCTTGTTAAGTGCCGCAAGTGCCGCTTCTTCGTCGAAGGGAAGCGCCGTTCCTCTCTCACATACGGGAATTCCGGCGAATTCGATACGCATGTCGTTTTGATCGAAGACGACGCCGGCTCTGCCTGCGGCCATCGCGACACGGCCCCAGTTCGCGTCGCTGCCAAACACGGCGGTTTTAACGAGAGGAGACTCCGCGATGGTGAAAGCGACTTGACGCGCATCCTCACTCGTACGAGCACCCGTCACGATGATTTCGATTTCTTTCGTCGCGCCCTCGCCATCGGACGCGATCTTCTTCGCGAGTTTATCGGACACTTCGAAAAAAGCCTGCACCGCTTGTTCGTACCCGTCATCGTCTTCAGCGCCGATGCAAGGCGCGGCCACAGCGGCGCTCGCCATGCAAATAAGTGTGTCATTGGTGGACGTGTCACCGTCGACTGTCACCGAATTAAACGTCGGCTGCGATACCGTGTACAGTATCTTTTCGCACATCGCTCCGGAAAGCGGCGCATCGGTCAGCAAAACGCCGATCATCGTGGCCATATTCGGCTTGATCATACCGCTTCCCTTGGCGATTCCTGTGACGGTACACGTATGCCCCGCATAAGAAAACGTTTTCGAACATATCTTCGATGAAGTATCGGTGGTCATGATCGCCTGCGCGAAATTCTCGAGTCCGCAGGAGTCGGCGGTCCCGATTTCCACGAGCTCAACGGCTCGAGAAGTAACCTTGTCACCATCGAGGGCGACGCCTATGACGCCGGTCGATGCACATAAGATATCGGATTCATCGGCGGAAAGCACCCGGGCATACGCACGGCAAATCTCGTGCGCCGTTTTCATACCGACTGCGCCCGTGCATGCATTTGCGTTACCGGAGTTGACGATGAAACCGCGTGTTTTGTGATGGGAGACATGCTCGCGCGAAAGGGTGACCGGCGCAGCCACGACACGGCTCTGCGTAAAAATACCTGCGCACGCGACGGGTTCATCCGCATATATCAATGCGAGGTCGAGTCTCCCGTGCTTCCTGAGTCCGGAAGCCAGAGCCCCCGCCTTAAATCCTTTTACAGGCAGAACATCCACCTAAACCACTCCTTGAATCGAGACCAAACCTGCGGTCTCGTCGAATCCGAACATGAGGTTTGCACATTGGACGGCTTGCGATGCCGCGCCTTTACCGAGATTGTCGATTGCCGTCGAAACGGTGATGACACCGGTACGCTCGTCTTTTGCTATGCCGATATGCGCTTGATTGGTACAAGCGACCGTGGCAACATCGGGCATCGACGGCGGCGGGCACACGTAGACGAAGGGCTCATCTTCATATCGTCGGACAAACAGGTCGAAAAGTTCTTCGATCGACGGGCTGTCTACATCGGAAAAGAGATATATGCTCGAGAGAAGACCACGTTTATACGGCGCGAGATGCGGAACGAACGTAACCTGTACCGGTGAGCCGGCAACCAGAGAAAGCGTTTGCTCGATCTCCGGAATATGCGGGTGTACGCAGGGCTTATACGCCTTGAGCGACTCATCCGCATTACAAAAATGCGTGGTTTCGTTGGGCGTTCTCCCGGCTCCTGTCACCCCCGACTTCGCATCTACGATGAGCGGAGTCTTACTCCCGATTCCTTTTTCGAGAAGCGGAATGGCGCCGAGCGCCGTCGCAGTGGGATAGCATCCCGGGTTGGCGACGAGTTTCGCTGTGACTATCTTTTCCTTATTCAGTTCCGGCAGACCGTAAACCGCCGAGGCGAGAAGCGCCTTATGTGTGTGGGGTACGTGATAATATGCCTCATAGAGAGCGGCATCTTTTATGCGGTAATCGGCAGAAAGATCGACGACGCGCGCACCCCGCGCGAGCACCTGCGGCACGAGTTCCATCGA
The DNA here is from genome assembly GCA_016649875.1 of Coriobacteriia bacterium. Taxonomy (NCBI): domain Bacteria; kingdom Bacillati; phylum Actinomycetota; class Coriobacteriia; species Coriobacteriia bacterium. The sequence continues at coordinate 22,305 of JAENWW010000006.1, read as the reverse complement.
AGTCGTATGGGGAACTGCAAGGAATACAAGGTCGAGATCGAAGGAAAGAAGTTCCTCGACACCGCAGAGGGTGATATCGCGACCGAGCGCGGTGAGGCGCGGATATATCGAGGACAGCAGGCTGCCCGCCTGCGAAGATGATGCGGCGCACACGAGTTCCATATCGGGATGGGAGCACACGAGAGACACGAGTTCGACACCCGCATACCCTGTCGCGCCCACCACACCGACTCGAATGCTTGATGTACTGCTCGTCATGTTTTTCATTACGCCTCCAGTGATATCATCCATAATATACACTGTTTAGCATAAAATACAATATATATTCACTAGAACTAGTAATTTTTATCTAGATATTCATATATCGCTATTAAGCGCGAAGCGTCGCACCGGTTTCCTTCTCAAGGCGTTCCAGTATTTTCCCGTGCACTTTTTCGACCTCTTCCGCAGTCAGAGTCCTGTCATCGGCGCGATATGCCAACTTGTAAGCGAGAGACTTCTTGCCGGTCTCTATCCCTTTACCGCGATATACGTCGAACAGACGCACCAACTCGAGAGAAGATTTCTTTCCCAAAGAGGCGATACGGTGTTCGATGGATTGCGCGCTCACTTCATCATCGACGATGAGCGCGATGTCGAGTTCGAGAGCGGGAAAACGCGGAGGCGTCACAAAATCACGAGAAGACTTCGACGCTTTGATGAACTTGGCCACGTCGAACTCGAAAGCGATGACGGTATTTTCAATCTCGAACTTTTCTGCGACGAGCGGATGAATTTCTCCGATCCAACCGATGGAGTCTTTTCCGAGAAGAATCTCGGCGCTTCTTCCCGGCTGAAGCCACGGCCGAGCCCCTTGCGAGAATCTCATGCGATCGACGCAGAGTTCGCGAGCGACGTTTTCAAGAATTCCCTTCGCATCGAAAAAATCAAGCGCACTTTGCGGCTGATTCCACTCGATCTCATTCCAAGAACCCGATAATATCCCCAAAGCGACTTCGCGCTCTTTGGGAGTTTTACGACCGGAAGCTGTTTTGAACTGCTTCCCCATTTCATAAAGGGCGATATTTTTCACGCCGTGATGTTGATTTGAGGACACGACATCGAGAAGGCCGGCGATAAGCGTCGGGCGCAAAACGGCTTGTTCACTCGACATCGGATTGTGCAATTCGACGACCTGTTCATCATCCTCGAACGAGTATTCGATTTTCTCAAGATCGAGCGGGTCACTGAACGGATACGTCATCGTCTCATTGAGACCGCACGCGCGAAGTGTCTGTCCTATTCGATTGTGCAACTTCTGCTCTCGCGTGAGTCCGCCGATACGGCCGCGTCCCGCAGGAAGCGTCGCTTCGACGCGCTCCATGCCCCACATGCGTAAAACTTCTTCGACGAGATCGACCTCGCGGGTGACGTCGAGACGATAGGGCGGCACGACGACACGCAACTTTGAACCGAGATTTTCGGTCGCAAATCCGAGGCGCGACAGAATGGCTGCCGCTTCGCTCAGTTCGATATGGATGCCGAGCAGTCCGTCGAGTTTCTCGGCGTGAAGGGTGAGAACGACTTCTTCGTGAACGCGTCCGTATTCATCGATGTAGCCGGCCGCCACCGTGCCGCCGGCTACTTGCACGATAAGCGCTGCGGCGCGATCGAGCGCTGCAATCGAGTTCGTCTTGTCCACACCGCGCTCGAAGCGCAGCGATGATTCCGAAATCAATGCGAGCTTGCGAGACGTACGCGAGATATTCGCGGAATCGAATACGGCGGATTCGAGGAAAATATCAACCGTATCCTCCTCGACCTCGCTGTGCTCTCCGCCCATGACGCCGGCGAGGCACGAAGCACCTGCAGTGTCGGCGATAACGAGGTTTTCTATCGTGAGCGTACGTTCGATGCCATCAAGCGTCGTGAGCTTTTCGCCCTCGGTTGCGCGACGCACCGTAACATGCACATTGCCCTCGGCGTCTTTGGCGAGTTTCCCCCTATCGAACGCATGCAAAGGCTGCCCGAGCTCGAACAAAATATAGTTCGTCACATCGACGACATTATTCAAAGAGCGTGCCCCGGCCGCCTCGACACGAGCGCTCAACCACTCCGGAGAAGGGCCTATTTTCACTCCGCGGATTACACGTGCGGCATAGCGAGGACACAGATCCGCATCCTCGACATGAACCGAGACGAGGTCATGAATCGAGCACTCTTCCTCTTTCGGACGGCTTTGTGGGACAGGTGCCGGCTCCACATCGAGTACCGCGCCTATTTCGCGCGCCACACCGACCATGGAAAGACAGTCGGGGCGGTTCGGCGTGATTTCGAGATCGAGGATGGTATCGCTTTGTCCGTACCAAGAAGCAAACGACACACCGACCGGCGCATCCGCCGGCAAAATCATAAGGCCGTCTGCCCCCGAACCGACGCCCAACTCTTTGGCCGAACAGTTCATGCCCATCGAAACTTCCCCGCGCAGTTTCGCCTTCTTGATAATGAAATCACCGGGAAGCACCGCACCGACGGTGGCCACGGGAACTTTGTCGCCCGCCTCGAAATTCTGCGCGCCGCACACGATTTGCACCGGCTCGGCATCGCCGACATCGACTTGGCACACCCAGAGCTTGTCGGCCTCGGGGTGCGCGACCTTCGTCAAAATCGAACCGATGACAACGCCCGGTAGCTCGGTGCCAGTGATCTCGTAGCCTTCGACGGCGGTTCCACTCATATCGAGACGCGACAAAAGGTCGACGAGCGGGATCTCATCGAGAAGAGGAGTCGGCAACAGTTCTTTAAGCCATTTCATTGATACGCGCATGAATCTTGTCCTTTCAAAGCCGTCGCACACATTCGACGGCACCATCGATCACACTAGAATTGACGCAGGAACCGCATATCCCCTTCGATCAGCATTCGCAAATCGGGGATGTTGTATTTGAGCGCCGCGATGCGCTCCACGCCCATGCCGAATGCGAAGCCGGAATATTTCTCCACATCGATTCCGACGAAGCCGTAGACGTTCGGATCGACCATACCGCACCCCAGAATTTCGAGCCATCCGGTGTTTTTGCAAAACCTGCAGCCTTTCCCACCGCAGATTCCACACGACACATCCACCTCGGCGCTCGGCTCGGTGAACGGGAAAAAGTGCGGACGAAAACGAGTCTTTCGGTCGGGACCGAACATCTCACGGACGAAGTGATCGAGTGTCCCTTTTAGGTCGGCGAAGGTGATCCCCTCATCGACGACCAACCCCTCGACTTGCGTGAACTGCGGCAAATGGCTGGGATCTGCGACATCGCGGCGGTATACCTTCCCCGGTGACAATATATACAGAGGAGGGTCCTGCTTTTCCATCGAGCGCACCTGAACGGGGCTTGTCTGCGTACGCATGAGCACGTCGCTCGGCTCGGGGCTCGTGCACTCGTCTCCGGAGAGATCGCGAACATAGAATGTATCGCTGGCGCTACGGGCCGGATGTTGCGGCTCGTGATTGAGTGCGGTGAAGTTGTAATATTCGAGCTCGACTTCGGGCCCCTCGACCACGCGATAGCCGATGCCAGTGAAAATCTCGACGATTTCGCCGGCGATTGCATTGATCAAATGTTGGCTTCCGATGGGATGATTCCGCCCCGGAAGGGTGATGTCGAGGCGCTCGGCAGAGATTTTCGTTCCGAGCTCATCGGCTTTCAGTTGCCCTTTACGCGCATCGAGCGCATCTTCGAGTTGTGTACACACCTCATTGGACACTTTTCCGACTGCAGGACGATCTTGCGGCGAAAGCCCACCGAGTCCGCGCAAAATCGAAGTCAACGAACCCTTTTTTCCGAGATAGGCGACTCGAACGCCGTCGAGCTCTGAGGTATCGGCCGCACCGGCGATGGCGCCCAGGCCCTCTGTCCGCAGTTCTTCCAACTGTGCCAAAATACTCATTCCGTCAGCCCTTTCATCAAAAAAAGGAACCCAAGTCCATCGTTCCTTAGATTTACTGTTCGTAAAAATCTGAGGACGAGAAATCTTAGATTCCCGCGGTACCACCTCAGTTAGCCGATATCGTGCACACCGACTCACTTAAAGCATGTGATTAAACGCTCGAAAGGTGAACAGCCGTGTCTTTTTTCGCCGAACCCATCGCAGCCGTAAAGTGGATTCTTCTCTGAAGACGAAAGTATGCAACGCGGCATCTTCTCTGTCATCGCATTGAAGAATCAGTTTACTCGTTTATCATTTGACACGCAAGATACTGCGTCGCACGAACAGAGTGCGGTGCGCAAAGGAAGCTACTGTACGCGCGCGAGTGCATCTTCCCAACCGGCAACAAGCGCGGCGCGCGTTTCCTCCGCCATATGCGAAGAATACGTCGTGATGTCCCCTCTACATTCGGGAAGATCGGTGACATCGTTCCAGATCCCCACCTTCAGGCCCGCCATGAAAGCGGCCCCGAGCGCAGTGAGCTCGCTTATTGCCGGTCTGTGGACCTCACGACCGAGGATGTCGGCCTGAAACTGCATACAGAAATCGTTTCTGCTCACCCCGCCGTCGACACGGAGAAGTTTCAAACTCACTCGGGAGTCCTGTTCCATGGCGCGAAGAACATCGTTGACTTGATAGCACAGCGACTCCAGCGTCGCGCGCACCACGTGTTTGTTCGTCACGCTTTGCGTAAGGCCCACGATTGCACCGCGTGCATTCTTATTCCAGTAGGGGGCGCCCAGCCCGTTAAACGCCGTCACGACGTAACATCCGCGCGTATCGGGCACGCTACTCGCGATTGCCGAAGTCTCTTCGGCGCTGCGGACGAGGCGTAAACCGTCGCGCAGCCAATTGATGGCAGACCCCGCGTTGAATATCGACCCTTCCAGCGCGTAGGTCACACCCGTTTCATCCGAATATGCGATGGTGGTCAGTAGACCGTGCTTTGAAGCAACCGGCTCGCGACCGGTATTCATGAGCATGAAACACCCGGTTCCGTAGGTGCTTTTCGCCTCTCCGGGATTGAAACAGCACTGACCGAAAAGCGCCGCCTGCTGGTCTCCCGCAACACCGGCGATGGGGATGCCCCGGCCGATATGCGGATTGTCGATTACCCCGAAATCGCCACTTGAAACGCGCACCTCCGGCAGCATCGAGCGCGGAATATCGAAAATGGCGAGGAGTTCTTCGTCCCACCGGAGGGAGTGGATGTTGAACAGCATCGTGCGAGAGGCATTCGTATAATCGGTGGCGTGCACCTTACCGTTGGTGAGATTCCAAATCAGCCACGTGTCCACCGTCCCGAACAGTAATTCGCCGGCCACAGCTCTTTCGCGCGCGCCGTCGACATTGGAAAGAATCCAATCGATTTTGCTTGCGCTGAAGTATGGATCGAGCACAAGACCTGTCTTATCACGAATGGTTTCTTCCAGACCGGCCCGCTTAAGCGAATCGATGAAGTCCGCGCTCCTACGGCACTGCCACACAATCGCATCATAGACGGGAATACCGGTGCTCTTGTCCCACACAATCGTCGTCTCGCGCTGATTTGCGATACCCACCGCTGCAATATCTGCCACATCGAGCTTTGCCTGCGTGAGCGCACGAGCCATGACGCCCACTTGACTCGCCCAAATATCGGTCGCATCCTGCTGTACCCACCCCGGCTTTTGATATGTGCATTCTATGTCTTGTTGAGCACTGCTCACAATGTGCCCGAGCTCATTGAAAATGATGCACCGAGACGAAGCCGTTCCCTGATCGAGCGCCGCGACGTAGCGCTTACTCATCGCAATGCCTTTCAATCCAAGATACGATGTCTGACATAACGACCTCGGCATTAAGTTCGTTGAGCAGCTCATGTCGGTCCTCGGGATAAAGCTTGCCCTCGACATCGGCGAGGCCGGCTCGTTTGTACTTCTTCATCAAAGAATCGAGTGCCCGGCCGTAATCACCGGTCGGGTCCTGTCCACCGGAGATGAGGAGGAGGGGCAGACTCTTCGGGGTCTCGTCAAACGCCTGCGGTAACGAGACCCGCGCTATATTGAGCAACATGTGCGCAAAGCCGTTGAGCGTAAAGAGGAAACCGCATTTTTCATCTGCTATATACGCATCGACTATCTTCTCGTCGCGAGAAAGCCAGTCGAATTTCGTGCGCGGATTTTCTATGCGTTTGTTGAAAGAGCCGAACATGAGATTGTTTATGAACGACGAACGGTATCGTTGCCCACGAACGAGCGCGAGAATGTCAACGAGAGCGCGCGCACCGCTGATCGCCACTTTGCTCGTATCTCCCGATCCGCAGATGACAGCTCCCGAAAGCTCTTTTCCGTAAATCGTAATATATTCACGCACCAAAAACGATCCCATCGAGTGTCCGAACAAAAAATAGGGGACGCCGGGGTAACGCGCCTGCATTTCTTTTTGTTGAGTATGCATGTCGGCTATCAAAATATTTTGATAGTTTATCGGCCCGAAATATCCGCAATCTGCGAGTTCAGGTGCGGTCAAACCGTGCCCCACGTGATCTTTGCCGACGACGAGAATTCCATGACGATTGAGAAAACGGGCGAACCCGTCGTAGCGTGCCATGTGCTCGGCCATCCCGTGAGAAATTTGCACAATGGCCGCAGGTTTGCGCTCCTCATCAAGACCCCACACATAGCCTGCGACCGATACGTTCCTTACGACCGAAGGGTAGTAGTAGTTCTCATATCCACTCATCGTTTCACCTCAAAGAATCCGCGTACCGAAAAATTTTATCCTCACGCAGCGGAAACGAAAGAATCGTGTCACCTGCGCACCCACACATTATAGGTCAGTGCGATGAGATATGAAAAAACCTCCCTGATAAAGGGAGGTGGATTTCAATAGTTCTCTTACCGTCGAACTCTACGCAAGCGCTGCCTTCGCGGCCTCGATGAGCTTGGTAAATGATGCGGAATCGTTGATAGCCATATCGGAAAGGATCTTACGATCGAGCGTGATATCGGCTTTCTTGAGCCCGTTTATGAACTGAGAATACGACATATCGTTCAAGCGTGCACCTGCATTGATACGTGTAATCCAAAGGCGACGAATCTCGCGCTTCTTATTACGGCGATCTCGGTAGGTATACTGCATCGAATGCTGTACTTGCTCTTTCGCTGCACGATAGGTACGGCTCTTCGCGCCGTAATATCCCTTCGCGCGAGTCAACATTGTGCGGCGCTTCTTATGTGCGTTAACCGCTCGTTTTACACGTGGCATTTAATCATTCACTCCTTCTTAAGTAAAGCGGTGCGGTTAACCGCGCCCCAGCTTCTTGAGTACCATACTGGTGTCGGCAGCGGACACGAGACCATCCTGACGGAAGTTGCGCTTACGCTTCGGCGACTTCTTGGTGAGAATGTGACTGCTATACGCCTTGCCCCGCATAACCTTGCCTGTGCCCGTCACACGAAAGCGCTTAGCTGCACCCTTATGAGTTTTCATCTTTGGCATACGTAATCTCCTTATTCGTCCTTACTATCTTTAACCTCTTTTTTCTTAAGAGGCGAAATCAACATGTGCATGTTTCGACCTTCGAGCTTCGGTTGGTTCTCGATAATTGCCAATCCTTCGAGCTCATTGGCCAACTGCTCGAGGATGTTGAGTCCCATCTCCGGTCGTGACATTTCTCGGCCGCGAAACATGATGGTCACTTTGACTTTCGAGCCGCTTTCCAGAAATCTCAGAATATGATTTTTCTTCGTCTCGTAATCATGCCTATCGACTTTGGGCCGAAACTTCATTTCTTTGATGTCGACCCTGATTTGATTCTTACGAGCCTGCTTCTCTTTTATTTCCAATTCATACTTGAATTTGCCGTAATCCATGATTTTGCATACTATCGGGTCGGCATTCGAGGCGATCTCGACAAGATCATACCCTTGTTCATCGACAATACGTTGAGCGTCGACTACGGCAAAAATACCCATCTGGTCGCCCTCATTGCTGATGAGTCTGCATCTACTCGAGCGGATCTCCTCGTTGACACGATGTTCGCTGCTTATAATTGTCACCTCCATGGTGCTTTGCGGGTCGCACTTACATATCGACCCTGAAAAATTAACAATCCCATCAGCCCGAAATGTGTGAGGCCGACGGGAAACAAAAAGTCATCCGAGCACAATACAAAACAATCGTAACGTATTGTGACTATGTGTCGACCCGCAAGCATTTAATAATTTTAAAGCCGGAGGGCGGAACAACAGCACCAGCGATAGTGCGGTTGTTCGCTTTACGTGTAAACACGCGAATAGAAAGTATAGCAGGCTCCGTTTTGCTTTGCAAGGAAGCCGAAACGTAAAGTCTTCCAAAAAAAATGGAAGGAGCTCCGATTCCGGAGCCCCTCACCGTCTGTTGATACCGATCCCCCGAAAAATCTTACATTCATTCTACCAAAAAAACAGGATATGTAAATCACTTTCTACCGATTAATTACACTAGAGGAATTTCCTTTTTTATCCTATCGGCAAGCACAGAGATTTTACATGCTCCGAGATCACCTTCGCTACGATGTCGCACCGAAATATCTCCGCTCTCCGCTTCTTTCTTGCCGAGAACCACCATGTAGGGAACTTTTTGTACCTGGGCTCGTGCGATTTTCGCATTCATCCGCTCATTGGAGTCGTCGATTTCGACACGGACACCTGCATCGGCGAGCTTATCTGCAACTTCACGAGCATAAGGAATCTGGTCGTCGCTGATGGGGATTATTTCTGCCTGCACAGGCGCCAACCATGTGGGGAATGCTCCCGCATAGTGCTCGATCAAGATGCCGAAGAAACGCTCCATCGAGCCGAGGATGGTGCGGTGAAGCATGACGGGGCGCGCAGTGGTGTTTTCGGCCGTCCGGTACTCGAGCTCGAAACGCTCGGGAAGGAATGCATCGAACTGGATTGTCGAGCACTGCCACGTACGTCCGATTGCGTCGCGAAGCTTGATGTCGATCTTCGGACCGTAGAATGCTCCGTCGCCTTCGTTGACCTCGTACTCGACGCCGCGCTTATCGAGCGTGTCTTTGAGCACATTCGTCGTCACTTCCCACATCGCGTCGTCGCCGATCGACTTCTCCGGACGAGTCGAGACTTCCGCGCTGTACTCGAACCCGAAGACTCCCATGACGTAGTCGACGAGGTCGAGAATCCGGTTCACCTCTTCAGGCACCTGATCAGGACGGCAGAATATGTGAGCATCGTCTTGAGTGAAACCGCGAGCACGCATAAGACCGTGCACGACGCCGGAAAGCTCGTGGCGATACACCGTGCCGAATTCGAAGAGCCGCATGGGCAGTTCGCGATAGCTATGGATGTTCGCGCCGTAAATCATCATGTGACCGGGACAGTTCATCGGCTTCACGCCGTATTCGCTGACACGCCCTTCGCCCTCGTTCACATTGAAGAAGTACATGTCATCCTTGTAGTTATCATAGTGCCCCGAGATCTTCCAGACTTCGGATTTGTAGATGTGCGGCGTGATCACCTCTTCGTATCCACGTTTGTAAAGCGTCGCGCGGAGCCAGTCCTGCAAAAGACGCAGCGTACGTGCCCCTTTGGGATGGTAGACCGGCAATCCGGGACCTGCAATCTCGGGAAAACTGAAGAGGTCGAGTTGCTTACCGAGCTTGCGATGGTCACGACGCTCGGCTTCCTCCAGACGCGTGGTATAGGCTTCGAGATCTTTTTGATTGAACCATGCGGTACCGTAAATACGTTGCAACATGGGGCGATCCGAGCTGCCCCGCCAATAAGCGCCGGCGACTTTCATGAGTTTGAATGCCTTGATGAAAGATGCATTCGGCACATGGGGACCACGGCAGAGATCGGCAAACACTCCGTTGGAGTACACCGAGATGGGCTCGCCTTCCGAAAGTTCGGATATCAACTCTTGTTTATATTCTTGCCCGGCGAAATCTTTGAGAGCTTCGTTACGCGAAACCACACTGCGTTCGAAATGTTTGGCATCCTTTGCAAGCTCATGCATACGTTTCTCGATTACCTCGAGGTCTTGCGGAGAAAACGCATGGTCCGTCTCAAAGTCATAGTAAAAACCGTCTTCGATTGACGGACCTATACCGAATTTAGTCCCCGGATAGAGATCGGCCACTGCCTCGGCCATGAGGTGTGTCGTCGAGTGGCGCAAAAGATCGAGTGCCTCAGGGCTTTTTTCGGTGATTATCTCCACCGCATCACCGTCGTTCACCACCGTGGACGTGTCGACGAGTGCCCCGTTGACTTTACCCGCAAGTGCGGCGGCGGCCAAACGAGCACCTATCGCCGCGGCGACATCGTGCACCGAAGCACCTGTTTCGAGCTCTTTTACCGAGTTATCCGGAAGTGAAATTTTAATCATAACGGCAGACCATTCTCCTTAGATGAACTATATTTTAATGCGCTTTGCAGTAGGGACAAATCTTCCACTTCATCTTCACCGGCCGACCGCAATGCTCGCACGGTGTTCGCAAAGTCTTTCCGCAAGCCGGGCATACCAAAAAATCCGGTTCGATTCCTGCGTGGCAATGCGGGCACGCATCGTTTTCAAGTTCCACATCCAAAAGTAAAATGCTGAGTTTGCGCTCTCGCGCATCTTGAAGAAATTCAGGAGGACGAACGGCGAGATAAAATATGTAGCACACAAGCACGGCCACGAGAGTAAACAGCCCGGTCGGTGCAAATCCGTATGTCGGAAGTGTGCTGCCCGACACCGCCGCAACGATTGCGGCGGTTGCAGAAAAGCCGGTGACAAGCGCCGGATGCCATCCTCTCTTTTGCGCGTCACGAAACACCCAAAAGAGAAATATACACGTAAAAAAGAGACTGAGAACGCCCGTAATCATTGACACGACCTGAAAAGATGAACTATTCAATATGGGTGAAAGCAATTCAGACATAGCTTCCTCGTATTCGTCAGATGTCGTTGATACTCTATGATTTTAGCAGAATATAGAGGCTGAGGCTCCCTGTAATGACAAGGGGTGCGTCTCTTGAAATCTGCAGTATGTCTTCAAGAGTGGGGTTCTTCAAAACACCGAGCACCGAAGAATCCGTAATCGACTCGATGCGCCCGGCCAACTCGACTGCTCCCATTGCGCGCGGATTGTTCGTATCCAGCGCGATAAAACCTGCGACCGACGGGAGGAGCGCCTTCACGATTCCTTCGACGTCCTTGTCGGCGAAAGCACCGAACGCAACTATCGGCCTCACGCCGGCAAGCGCGAGACTTTGCGCCAAATACGTCGCGGCCTGCGGATTATGACCACCATCGAAAATCAAGTAGGGGCTTGTGCGCAGCACTTCGAAACGTGCAGGAAACGTCACGTCGTCAAGCGCACGCCGTACATCGCTCTCGTCGAGCGCCCGGCCGAGCGCGGCTTCAGCGGCGGTGAGGGCGACCGCGGCATTTCGGGCCTGATATTCGGGAGCGTTTATGGTTAGCCTCCCATAAAACGAATGCGGGGTCTTGACCGAAAAAGTCGTCTTGAGAAGCGATTCCACATTCCTCTCAACCGATTCGGTATACATACGCGTAGTCAGTTCTTCGGCAACATCTGTGGACTCATCGCCTCTGCGAACCAAGCGCGGATGAAGGCCGAGATCTACACACCTATCCAAAAATATCGGAAGAACGTCATCGAAGCCGGCGCCGAGCACCGGCGTACAGCCGGGTTTGATGATCATCGCCTTATCTGCGGCAATCTCTTCTCGCGTGTCCCCGAGTATCTTCATATGATCGAGCCCTATGCCGGTAATCACCGCCACGGACGGATCGACGACGCTCGTCGCGTCCCATCGCCCGCCGAGACCGACTTCGAGAACGCCGAAATCCACTCGGGCGTTGCGAAAAGCCACGAATGCCAGAGCGGTCAAGAGCTCGAACTGCGTTATTTGGGCGATATCGTCCTTTCCCTTTTCTTCAAGGCGAGCGCGAGCCGCAAGCACCTCATTGAGGCCGGCGGCGAAGTCTTTTTCAGAGATCGGTTTTCCACCGATGACGATGCGCTCGGTGTCATCGATGAGTTCGGGGCTGGTATAAAATGCGCTTCGCACACCCGACGCGCGCAAAAAAGCATCGATGAGCCGAACCGTCGAGGTTTTCCCATTGGTTCCAGTGATTTGCAAAGGCACAAATGCCGCCTGAGGGGATCCGAGCTCTTGTGCAAGGAGTTGCAAGCGCTCAAGCGAGGGATTGATTCCGAAGGTAAGCGCCCGCCTCAACTCGGCGAGCGCTTCTTCATACGTATATATGTCGTTACCGTATTCCACTGCTCTCAATCGAGCTCTTTAATCTGTGCATCCACCGATGCGACCTGCTCGCGTATCTCGGCGGCTTTCGCGGTGTCTTTCGCAACGATTTCGGGTGCGGCTTTTGCGAGGAAACCGGGGTTGGAAAGCTTCTTGTCGAATTTAGCCAAATCGACAACGAGCTTCTCTCGCTGACCGATGAGTTTTCTCAACTCGGCATCCAAATCGACGAGCCCTTTGAGCGGAATATAGATATCGAGACCCTGCTCGACATAGACTACCGCCTGCTCAGGCTTTTGATGCTTCGAACTGACACTCAAGTCGGCGATATTGCCCAATTTCTCGATGAGGTTCGCCTCGTCGAGAAGGAGGGATACCGCCTTCTCGTCATTCGCATTCACCACACAGTCCAAAGACTCGCGTGGGCTGATTCCATAGCGCGCACGCACCGAGCGGACACTGGAAACGACCGCTTTGACGAGTTCGATTGCTGTTTCAGCACGCATTTCACGATAGGCATCCATTTCGTTTGCGGTCGGCCATGCGGCAATCATCAACGATTCGGCCTTATCCTCTTCGCGCAGTGGCAGATTGCGCCAAATTTCTTCGGTTATGAACGGCATCTCCGGGTGGAGCAAACGCAGGGCCTTATCGAGCACGAACACCAACACACTCAGTGTGCTTCGGCGACGATCCGCCGTCTCGGAAAGCTGCGCTTTTGCGAATTCGATATACCAGTTGCAAAATTCGTTCCAAAAGAAATTGTAAAGCAAACGGGTGACTTCACCGAATTCGAACGCGTCGATACCGTCGCTCACCGCGCGCGTAAGCTCGGCAAGACGCGAGAGAATCCAACGATCTGCGACGGTTTGGGGGTCGGGCGCCTGAGGCACGTAGTCTTCGCAATTCATCAGTACGAATCGGCTGGCATTCCAGATTTTATTGGCAAAATTGCGATACGCGGCGAGTTTTTCCGCATCGAACTTCATATCCTGCGAACCGGTCACTTGCACGAGCAAACCGAAACGCATCGCATCGGCGCCGTATGAGTCTATCAGCTCGATGGGATCTATTCCGTTTCCGAGCGACTTGCTCATACGGCGTCCCTGCTTGTCGAGCACGGTCGGGTGGATGATAACGTCGCTGAAGGGAACTTGCCCGTCCATGAAATAGGTTCCGGCGACGATCATGCGAGAAACCCATAGATTGATGATGTCGCGTGCGGTCGAGAGAACACTCGTCGGATAAAAATAGTCGAGTTTTTCAGACTTTTCAGGCCAGCCGAACACGGCAAACGGCCAAAGTTGACTTGAAAACCAGGTATCGAGCACGTCTTCGTCTTGGCGGACTGCTCCTCCACACTTCGGGCAAACGGTGACATCTTCAATGCTCGCAACCGTTTCACCGCATGCATCACAATAAAACACCGGTATGCGATGCCCCCACCAAAGCTGCCGTGAAACACACCAGTTTCGAATATTTTCCATCCAGCTGAGATAGGTATTGGCAAAACGGGCCGGATGAAACGATACCTCTCCGTTTTTGACCGCATCGATTGCGGGTCCCACGAGCCTTTGGATATCGACGAACCACTGGTTCGAAAGCCACGGCTCGACGACCGTATGGCAGCGATAGCATTGTCCCACCGCATGCTGGTGCTCCTCGGTCTTCACAAGATAGCCACCGGCCTCAAGGTCGGACAAAATGGCCTCGCGCGCTTCGTAGCGTTCCATGCCCGCGTACTTGCCACCGAGCTCGTTGATGTGGGCATCCGCGGTCATCACGTTGATTTTCTCGAGATTATGACGCTCCCCCACTTCGAAGTCGTTGGGGTCGTGCGCAGGAGTGATTTTCACCATACCAGTGCCGAAATCTCGGTCGACGTATTCGTCGGCGATGATAGAGATTTTCCGTCCGACCAACGGCAAGGACGCCGTCGTCCCCACAAGAGCGGCATACCGCTCGTCTTGCGGGTGCACGGCAATCGCGACATCGCCCAGCATGGTCTCGGGTCGCGTCGTGGCGATGACCGCATGGGTGATGTCACCGATGGGCTTATCGAGAGGATAGCGAATATGCCACAGATGCCCGGCGGTATCCTCATGCTCGACTTCATCATCTGCCAGTGCCGTCCCGCAACGGGGGCACCAGTTTATGATGCGATTTCCCCGATACACATAACCGTCGTTCCACCACTTCACGAACGTCTCGCGAACCGCCTTTTGATACGACTCGTTCATCGTAAACCACTCATCGGAATAATCGCACGAACATCCCATGCGCTTGATCTGCTCGACGATGGTCGAACCGTGCTCCTCGCGCCACTTCCAGCACTCCTCGATAAACGCCTCGCGGCCCACATCGAATCGGGTTTTTCCTTGCTTCGCCAAGCGCTGTTCCACTTTATTTTGCGTGGCGATTCCGGCATGGTCGGTACCGAGCACCCACAGAGTCGGGCGTCCCGTCATCCGCTGACGACGCACAATCGTATCTTGAATCGTATCATTGAGGGCGTGACCCATATGCAAAACGCCCGTGACATTCGGAGGAGGAATCACCACGACGAAAGGGTCTTTTCCTCCGACGATATCTTGTTTGAAGTACCCACCCTTCATCCATGAGTCGAAAATCGGGCCTTCGATATCCTTGGGATTGTACTGCGTGTTCATCTCGGTCATACGTATCGCTTTCTTGTAAAATGATAAAAAGCCCATGCGTTACAAGGCTTTTTTCTTAGAGACAGATATTTGATTTTAGCATGCCCGGCGGCTTTTAACACCGAACGATTCCCCCAGTACACGTCACCCCGACCGATCCTACTTGGCCACGGTACGCGAAGAGGGCATGTTGAGTCCGAGCACTCCCATCGGGCTGATCAAGTCGCGGCGGCGGTTGAAATGCACAGCCGTGACGTTGTCATAGGTGTCGTTGCTGTTGGTTTGGGACAGATTCCCACTCGATTTGCCGGAATACGCCTCAAGATGAAGCATGGACGTACCGTAATGGTTAAGTTGCATGGCGGCGATCAATTGATTCTTTTTGACCTTGCTACCGACTTTCAAACCTGTGGCGGCCTTGACTTCGCAATACCATATGACGGAACCATCGGTATTCTTGACTTGCACGGCACCGGTACCGGCATAATAGGTGCCCACACTGATCCTTTCGACGACACCGTCGGTCATAGCATATACTTTTGTTCCGACAGGCTCGATGAGATCGATTGCGGCATGTGCCCTGGCACCGCCGTCTCGGTAACTGCCAAAAGCGCTCGTATTACCCGTGTTCTTCCCATCGAGCGGATATGCCCACGTACTTACCCGATCGGTCCAAAACGTCTTATATCGCGTAGGCCCGACAATCCAAAACGTCTGCGAGTACAATGTGCGGGAAACTACCTCGTCAGTGGCTGTCACCACAAGCGTTTTCTTACCTGCGGATAATTTTGCAAAAGAAATATATTTGTCTATACCATTTTTAATCGAGAAGGCGGTTCCGCCGGAAAAGGACGGATCCCCCGCTTTGACCGTTTTGGAAATCTCGGCTTCGCCCTTTTCATTGAGGATGCTGACCGAAACCCATTTGATCGACGAATTCGACGACACGGTTCCGGGGAGGGTTTTCGCATAGCCGTAGAGACACCATTTCGCAACGGCACAATCGGCGACCTTCAGTTTCGATCCGGAGGATATGGAAATTTTAGTTGTCTTTGAGACGGTCGGCGTGAGAATCGATGTCGCTGTTATTGCCACAGAACCCTCTCTGCCTGATTTCGCCGTGACGACACCATTGGCGCCAACTGTCGCCAGAGAGGTATTCGAGCTCTTCCACGTGACGTTCGAGTCAGTCACTCCCCGAGGAATGACACGGGACGTGAGCGCTTCATGCGAGCCGTAAACCAACGTGGTCTGTGAAACGCCGATGACTGCACTTGCCACCTTAGCCGGCTTGACGGATATTGTTTTGGAATATGAGGCCCCGTTTGAAACGAGGCGTAACGTATATTTCCCGGGAGGAGCCACATCTCCTTTTACCGCGGAGGCACCGGTCGTTATTTTAACGGAGCCGGCCTTGTTGATTTGTCCGTCCCAATACATCGAAAATGCGACGCCGGCGGTTTTGTCCCTATATTTTTTTTGTGTGATTATCTTCTTTGTTCTTTGATCGATTACCTGCATGAAGATATCGTTCGTGCGCGATATCCGCGCGATGTATCTCACCGTTTTCGCTCCCGAAAAAGCAGAAGGCGTGACTGATGAGGGGATGTTCACGGCGGTGATGGTCGGCTTTGCGTTCGAGGTGACTCGAACCGATTTCGCCGTCACTTTCACGCCGCTCTTACCGGTCACTTTTATCGTTGCACGATAGGTTCCCGATGAAACGTAATCATTAGATTCTTTCCCGATTGCATTGCTACGTGCCACCCGACCGTTCCAACTCAAAGAATACGTCTTTCCTTTAGCGATATTTTTTGAAGACCGGTTGATATATCGCCCTTTCGAATCGGTGATTGAAAGAACGGCAGTACCCGTCTCGTTCGAAACGAAGGAATACGTCGCAGGGGAGATGCTCTTTTTGAGCGTGCGGGAATATGATTTGAGCGAAACACGCGGAACGGCCACGGCAGTAGCCGGGCCGATGAGCACGAAAGCACAGACGCAGAGCGCCGTACGCCTGAGGAGACGCAAAAATGGAGCGCCCTGCACTCGATATGAGTTGATTCTTTCCATATCGAGGAGTATACGCTCCATCGTGTTATTCTCCCACCGTCACGTGCAAATGTTGTCCGGATGCAAACTAAGAAAGTTTCTTACGCTTGATAATGGGAGTTTCCTCACCCAAAACCGTCTCGGCGGTGATGGTGACTTTGGCAATTCTTTTGTCGCTGGGAATCTCATACATTATGTCGAGGAGGATCTCCTCGCAAATCGAACGAAGCCCACGAGCGCCGATTCCTCGCTTAATCGCCTGCTCCGCGATCTCTTGCAAAGCGTCTTTCCCGAACTCGAGGTCGACATCTTCAAGCGCGAAGAGCCGTTTATACTGCTTGACGAGCGCATTTTTCGGCTCCGTGAGAATATGTACCAAATCCTTGATCGTCAGCTCGTTGAGAGTGGTGACCACCGGGATGCGACCGACGAATTCGGGGATGAGGCCGAACGTATGCAAGTCTTCGGCCCGCGCCTGGGCATACAGCTCATTCGACGAATGCTTTTGCGCATTCGAAAGCTTCGAAGCAAAACCCACGCCGCCCTTGCCTTCACGCTCGGCGACGATTTTATCGAGACCGACGAACGCACCGCCCAAAATGAAGAGGATGTTGGTGGTATCGATTTTTATGAGTTCTTGCTGAGGATGTTTACGTCCGCCTTGCGGAGGAACGGAGGCCTCGGTGCCCTCCAGAATCTTGAGGAGCGCCTGTTGGACTCCTTCACCGGAAACATCGCGCGTTATCGAAAGATTTTCGGCCTTTCGCGCAATCTTATCGATTTCATCGACATAAATGATGCCGATCTCGGCACGAGCCACATCGTAATCGGCCGCCGTTATGATTTTCAATAAAATATTCTCTACATCTTCACCGACGTAGCCGGCTTCAGTCAGCGCCGTCGCATCGGCAATGGCGAAAGGAACGTCGAGCACGCGCGCGAGTGTTTGGGCGAGGAGCGTCTTTCCCGTACCCGTGGGGCCGAGCAACAAGATGTTCGACTTGGAGAGCTCCGTTTCATCTTCTCCGTCGGACTCGCCGAGCATCACACGCTTGTAATGATTGTGGACAGCCACGGAAAGAACCTTCTTCGCACGATCTTGCCCGATGACATACTCATCGAGTTCATCGTGAATCTCCCGAGGAGTCGGCAGGTTTTCGAGAACGAACTCTTTCTCGGGATGCTCGAGGGAGGCCATTTCGTCAGCCACGATGTCATTGCACAGTTCGATGCACTCATCACAGATGTAGGCACCGCCGGGTCCTGCGACGAGCTTGAGAACTTGCGTGCGATCGCGCCCGCAAAATGAACAGCGAACATCCGAGTCGTCTACCGGAGTCGCAAAACCGTTCGGATCGAATGTGTCATCGTGTGCCACTATTTTTCCTCAATATTCTTTCTACTGTCCAAGACGGCATCCGCCAGACCGTACGCCACGGCGTCGGCCGCCATCATGATGTTGTCGCGATCGGTATCTTTGTGTATCTTTTCGACCGTCTGCCCGGTGTGCTCGGACAAAATAATGTTGAGTTGATCGCGCATGCGGAGGATTTCCTCAGCCTGAATCGCGATGTCGGAAGCCTGTCCCTGCGCTCCACCGAGAGGCTGGTGGATCAAAACTCGCGCATGAGGAAGCACGTAGCGCTTGCCCTTCGTGCCCGCGGCGAAAAGGACGGCGGCCATGCTTGCGCACTGACCCATGCAGATGGTGGAAATATCGGGCTTTATAAACTGCATCGTGTCATAAATCGCAAGGCCGTCGGTAACCGAACCGCCCGGTGAGTTGATATAAAAATTGATGTCCTTTTCGGGATCGACGCTCTCCAAATGCAAAAGCTGGGCGATTACGAGGCTCGCGGTTACTTCATTGACCTCAGATCCGAGGAATACGATACGATCGTTGAGCAGACGAGAGTAGATATCGAAACTGCGCTCACCGCGTGAGGTTTGCTCGACGACCATCGGAACGAGTTCATCGGTGATGGTATGTTGCCTTGAAATACAATCCGTCATGATACCTGGCCTCCTGATCAATTGGCGCTCTCGTCAATAGTGACGGTCGCATTTTTACGTAACCACTCGAGTGCTTTCTTGCGTGCTATTTCATCGTGAAGCGAAGTGATGAGACCGAATTCGGTCCACTTCGCACGCGCCTCCTCGACGCTCGTGTTGAGCGCAGTGGCGATTTCTTCGAATTCTTTTGCGACGTCGTCTTGCGTTGCCTCGAGGTTTTGCTCACGCGCCAAAGCCTCCAGTGCCAAATCGTTGGCGGAAGCGATACTCGCTTGAACCGAAAGATCCTCATCGTATTGCTCGGGGTCGATATTCGACATCTTCAGGTACTGATCGAACTCGATATCGCGCTCTTTGAGCATACTTTCGAACTCGCGCTTCAAAGAAGCTTTGCGTGACTCGATAATCACGTCTGAAATTTCACCGTCGAGCCGGTCTGCGAGAGCGCCGGTGAGGCGCTCATCGAGAATACGGTCGTATGACTGCGCTTTCTGCGAATCGATGTATGACTTGATTTCCTTACGCATGTCTTCAATCGACTCGAATCCCGCCTGAGTGGCGAACTCATCATTCGCCTCCGGAAGAACCTTTTGCTTGATCTCGTGAATCTCGATATCGAAATGCAGTGCCTTTCCCGCATACTCTACGTTTTCACCCAAATCCTCTACGACGAATTCGGCGACGACCTTATCGCCGGATTTCGCACCGATAATCGGTGTCTCGAAATCTTGCGGCATGGATCCTTGGCCGAGTTCGTACATGTATTTATCGATTGACGAGCCCTCATAGGCCTCGCCGTCAAGCGTCGACTTGAAGGATATCATCACAAAATCGCCCGCTTCAACCGCGCGGTCCTCGACGGGCTCGAGTCCGGCGAGACGCTCACGCGTGTCTTCCATCTGAGCATCGATTTCAGCCTCGGTCGTTTCGCGCGGGGGCATCGCGATCTCGACGGAAGATGACTTCAGCTTAAGCTCGGGACGAGTTTCGGCGGTCACGACATAGGTAAACTCGGCGCCCTCTTTGAGCTCCTCGGGGTCGCCGAAATCAGGGTCGCCGATAGCGCGAAGGGATTCAGCGTCGAGAGCAAGGCCGTACGTGCTGTTGATGAGGTCCTCGGCGGCCTGTGCCACCACATATTCGGTCCCCACGGATTGTTCGAGCATTTTACGAGGAATCTTTCCCTGACGGAATCCCGGAATATGGACCTCCTTGGAAAGCTTCTTGAAAGCCGCTTTAACCGCCTCATCGACTTTTTCAGAGTCGATGGTGACGGTGAGCTTTACTTTGTTGTCTTCGAGAGTCTCAGCGTTTGTTTTAAGCACGTTGGTTCCTTTCAAAAATAAATGAACGGCCGCAAACTTTGCGGACCGCCGAGATGACGAAATGGTGCGGGCGAAAGGACTTGAACCTTCACGGGTATTACCCACTAGAACCTAAATCTAGCGCGTCTGCCAATTCCGCCACGCCCGCGTTATTCGACGAGAGCGTATCGGTTCGCGATATTCGCTCAGTCAGCATTAGCAATAGTAGCAGGTTTTTCGAAAACTCGATAGCGTGAACGGAAGCCACTCTGCCGAGCCACAACTTTTCCCTCACTGAATATTTCTAGAATTGATTGTATACGAAATTTGAAGCATTGAAGGTGCCCCCCGATTGTCTTCGCGCGAAAGAACACCCTACCCTACGATTGAAAGGTGCGAGCAATTGTCCCACGATTTGATAAAATCCGTTGAGTAAACCCCGTGCGAGGTATGTCAGACCGACTCCATGCCATAACCCCGAAACTGCAAATGCCACCAGCAAGTCCGCATATTTCCTCGCTTTCACTTTGCGATTTCCGCACAAAGATATTACAAAAAAAGAAAGCGCCTGTTCTCGGGCGCCTTCTCGCAACGACTATGGTGGACCGTGTAGGGGTCGAACCTACGACCTTGGGATTAAGAGTCCCCTGCTCTACCAGCTGAGCTAACGGTCCATATACAAAAATCATTTCATAATTTTTGCGCAAGTAAGAATTGTATATTAAACGGTTCCCTCTGTCCAGCTATTGAGATACTTCTCCTGTGCGGGAGTGAGCGTATCGATTTCAACTCCCATGGTCTCCAGTTTGAGACGAGCGATTTCCGCATCGATGTCGGCAGGCATATCGTAAACCCCCGCGGAAAGCGATGAAGAGTTCTTAATAATCCATTCCGCAGCAAGCGCCTGATTGGCAAAGCTCATGTCCATGACGCTGGCGGGGTGTCCCTCGGCGCAGGAGAGGTTTACCAAACGCCCCTCGGCAAGAAGGTACATGATCCGACCGTCAGGCATCGTGAATTCTTCGACCATCGGCTTCACGGTGCGCACGGATGTCGCATGCTCGCGCATCCACGGAATGTTGATTTCAGCGTTAAAATGACCCGAGTTGCAGATAATCGCTTCGGACTTCATGTTCTCGAATGCAGGGGCGTCGATGACGTTCAAGTCGCCGGTCACCGTGACCCAGATATCGGCTTCTTTCGCCGCCTGGGCTGCCGGCATCACGCGAAAACCGTCCATAACCGCTTCGAGTGCCTTCAAAGGATCGACTTCGCAGATGGTTACCTTCGCGCCGAGACCGCGAGCGCGCATCGAAGCGCCTTTGCCGCACCATCCGTAACCGGAAACGACCATGGTGCGACCGGCCAGAAGGCGGTTCGTCGCGCGAATGATGCCATCGATAGTTGATTGTCCGGTACCGTAACGGTTGTCGAACATGTGCTTGGTGTCCGCGTCGTTGACCGCGACGATCGGATATTTGAGTGCGCCGTCCTTCATCATCGCTTTGAGGCGAATAACACCGGTCGTCGTCTCCTCGGTACCACCGATGATATCGGGAAGCACCTCGGGAAATTTCGCGTGGATACGGCTCACGACATCGCACCCGTCGTCCATGGTGATTTGAGGGTGGGTGGCGATAACCGCATCGATGTGACCGAAATACGTCTCGGTATCCTCACCCTTGATGGCGTGAACGGACACACCGTAGTGCTTGACGAGTGCGGCGGCGACATCGTCTTGCGTCGAAAGGGGATTCGAGGCACAGAGACTTATATCCGCTCCACCTGCGGCGAACGCGCGCATTAAGTTTGCGGTCTCGGTGGTGACATGCATGCACCCCGACACACGCTTCCCCTCGAAGGGGCGTTCTTTCGCGAAACGCTCACGAATTTGGGCCAGGACGGGCATATCCCTATCAGCCCACTCGATTCTATCCTTGCCTGCATCTGCGAGCGAGAGATCTTTTACATCGTAATCCATGGTGCTCCTTAAAAATTATTCGCCTACTTAACGAGGCTACCGTAAACCATTGCCGATTGAGCTGCTGCTACTTT
>JAENWW010000005.1 GCA_016649875.1 Coriobacteriia bacterium | reverse complement strand
TATCTCTCCACAGGCTAACACGGCATATCCTGCCGCTAAGATGTTACATGCTGCATTTACGTCTGCATTGGCTTCATGGCCGCAAGCGGTGCATTTGAATCCGGCTTGGCTTGTCCGGTTTTCAGCTGCTATGTGGCCGCAGATAGTGCATTTCCTGCTGGTGTTCCGGGCCGGGACTGCAATTACTTCCCCGCCTAACCAAGCTTCCTTGTACTCAAGTTGTCGCCTGAATTCAAACCATCCGTAATTATACGCGCACGGCGCCGATTATCGCTCGCCTTTGAACGGCGTCGTCGTCGAACTCCCGCCCGCGACAACTCCCGATCCGGAAAAGACCACACGAACCGTGTCGACAAGAATCCCCAAGTCGACCGCAAAACTCATGTGCTCGGCATATTCCACGTCGAAATCGAAACGTTGCGGCCACGCGAGATCGTTTCGCCCGTTTATCTGAGCGAGCCCAGTCAAACCCGGCCTCACCTCATGACGACGAGTTTGATGCGGTGAATAGAGCGGTAGATATTCCACGAGAAGGGGCCGCGGACCGACGAAGCTCATATCGCCGATGAGTATGTTGAACAACTCGGGCAATTCGTCGAGTGAGGACCTGCGCAAAAACGATCCGTATCGGGTGAGACGCGCCTCATCTGTTGAAACCGCCTCCACGCCGATGCTCGCCGAAACATCCATCATACGAAACTTACGGAGTTTGAAAAGTCTGCCGTTTTTGCCCGGCAGCGATTGTGAGAAGAACACGGGAGCGCCGATTGCGAACAGACTCGCAATCGAAATAATGATGAGCAGCGGTGATGAGATGATGATGAGCAATAAGCTGAATACGATGTCGAGTGCCCGTTTGAACACCCCGTATGTCGATCTGCTCTTGTTCATGGTCTTCATTATACGTTAGCGCGATACGGTGCGGTGCGGTGCGCTACTATGTGAACATGGAAAAACTCTCCGTCATACTCCCCCTCTACAATAAGGAATCGACGATTCTCGATTGCCTCGAATCGCTGCGATCCCAGACCTACTCCGACTTCGAAGTCATCGTCGTCGATGACGGATCGAGTGATGGATCAGCCGAACGCGGTGAGGAATTTCTGACGAACACGAAAGATACCCGCTTCACCTTGATTCGCTGCGGGCATAGAGGAGTTTCTCCCACCTTCAACATCGGTCTTGCACACGCAAAGGGTGAGTATGTCACACGCGTGGATGCAGACGCTCTCGTCGAGCCGAAATTCTTCGCCGCCGCTTTTTCCTTGCTCGAAGCCACCGACCCCTCAGGCGGCGTGCACGTCCGTTGCAAAATCGCACGTGTGAAAGCGGATTTCAGCCTTCCTGAGCGTGTGAAAGCGGATTTCAGCCTCACCGATTCTCCGCGAAAAAACACATCCGGTGACGTCTTTGAGAAACAAGCAGTTGACGTGACCCAAGGGGGCGTTTGTTACCGGCAGCTGTTCGGTGAGACGGACACCTCTTTGATGAGCATGTGTGGTGCGCTCTACCCGCGCGAGGTGCTCGTCGAACACGGTCTGACTCTCGATGAACATCTCACCAACACCGAAGATATCCTCTTCAACGCGCGCTTTTTCGCGCTCGACACTCCGGTGATTCTCCTCAACGAAACGCTCTATTACTATCGACAGACGAGCCACTCGCAGTCGCGCGATTACACCCCGGACCTCTATCGTGCGGCCGATATCGTGTACGAGAACCTCGTGACGCTGGAGACAGCGGAGCCGACGCATATCGTGGCCGGCGCCTACAAGACGCAAGCGCTCTCATACATGAGTCTTTATTACACGATCGTGCTGCTCAATGAAGCGCAAGCACGTGAATCGACGGCGACCTTCGGCGCGCGCATCGCACATATCATGGAGGAGAGCCACGCCGCCGAGGTGTTCGAACGGGCACGTGAGCATAAGGTGCAAAGCACGCTTACGCGAATCTTATATTCTTTGATACTGCAGGGAGAGTTTTCGCAAGCAGAACTGCTGGCCCGAACAGTCGATGTCGCGCGTGCGATTCGCCGTCGCTTGAAAACGAACTGATTTTAAGTCCTTTTCCCCGCAAGATAATGCCCGGCGTAGGCAAAGACGGCAGCGACCAAGTTGAGCGCCATGCCGACCATCGCCGAGTGGAAAATGCCGAGAGTCGGTTCGAGGAAAAACCCGCATAACGCAGCGCCGATTGCAGAACCGAACGCGCTGAGCGCAGATATGATTCCGGCCGCCTTCTGACCACCAATCAGACGCCCGCCTTCGACGGTCGCCAAAGGAAACGTCATACCGAATAAAATGGCGGGGATAAGCATGACAACGGCGGCGAATGCAGCACGCAAAGCAAGCGCACCGCCGCCTTGCAATCCGAAGTTCGTTGCGATGAACACGTAAGCATGTCCCGCGCGTGCAAGCAGGGGTATCGAAAGCAGACCGAATGCCGCAGCGGCGATTTCGGTGCGCGCGAGAAGACGAAACGCCGAGGGTGTTGTATCGGCATACTTCCCGATAGCCCACGAACCGATGGCGAGCCCACCGAGAAATGCCGAGAGCATGACACTCGTGGCAACCGCGGTCGACCCGAGCGATAAGCCGAGCTGCCTGACCCATACAACTTCATAGATCAGCGAAGCGATACCGGCGCAAAGCACCACGCCGGAAAGAACCGAAAAGTTCAGCGCCGTACTGCTCGCGAAGGTCGAGTTCTTATCTTGTTTTTTTGGCGTGCTCATCATTTCTCCCACTGCGGTGTCAGTGCATTATCGACATAATTCCAAAACACGCGATACTCCAGGCGTGAATGGTCATCGGTGTTAAGCGGAATGCTCGGATCGGTCAGTGAAGCTCTGAGCACGTTCATGTTTTTGTACGGTGTTATACAGCCGGGAACAACATATCGGTTGTTGAAAGGATGCGTCTTTATGAGTCGGTCGAGGCGAGCCTTCGTCGTCGTTTGCGATACTCCACTCTTATCTTTATGTCCTATGAGCAAAATCTCACCGGAGCTGCGATTCGGAAAGTTGATGTGCCACACGTCCACATGATCGTAAACTTGGCGCATCGTCTTGTACATCATCTCGACGTCTTTCGTCTGCATGAGGTATTCGGGCAACCACTGACAATAGACGCCGCCGTCATTGAGGCGAGTCTTCGCAGCCGAAATGAACTCTTGGGTAAACAGTGAGGCGACTCCCGAAGACCAAGGCCAACTCGGCTCGGAAGTGATGCAGTCGTACTTTTCGGGATTAGTCAGAATATAGGCGCGCGCATCGTCTACGACGACATTCCATTTGGCACTGTCCGTCGGAATTTTACCGATGAAAAACTTCGAGGCCGGTAACACGTCGGGATTGATCTCGACGGTCGTTATCTTCTTAAATCCGAGGTCGTCATACATTTTCGAAGTGAACCCCGTACCGAGTCCGACCACGAGAGCCGACTTCGGCGTTTCGGTGCTCATCGCCGGAACGGCCGCAAGCATGGTGGTGGTGACGCGATCGAATTTATTGTCGGTACCCTCGTCCAAAGCTCCGTTACACAACGTCTTGGAGCCGTCGGCATTTTTCACCACTTGCACGCGTGAATAAATACCTTCTTTGTCAAAAAGGACTTTTCTTGTCGCGGATGCCTCTTTATACGCCTTGGAACTGGTGTAGTAAAAGACTTGCCCCAGCCCCAAAGGGGAACCGGTGCGAGCCGGAATCATCGAAATGATTGCGATGATGATGATTGCAACGGCAAAATCAGGAGTCTTGAAGAAGGCGAATACTTTGAATTCCCTCGTCGCCAAACCGCGAATGAGCATTGCGGCGAGCACCGAGAAGCAAGCCGCGATTACAAGCGAGCCCTTGACTCCGACCGTCGGCAAGAACACGAAGGTCGCAAGGAGCGCACCGATGATTCCTCCCATGGTGTTGATGGCATAGAGTTTTCCCGAAAGCGCACCGATATGTTCATCGTGGCCGACGGCTTTCATGATGAGCGGATAGGTCGTTCCCATCGCAATGGTCGGCAGCACCATGATGACGAAAGATATGATGAATTGGGTGCCGAGAAATTTTCCGGCGGAGACATCGCGGGTACCGCTGACGAGGTCGAAGTAGAATCCGGGCATATAGTGCAGACAGAGAAACGCGATGACTGAGAACAGCGCCACGGAAAGCTCGGCACGCGAAGCGGCGACCATGGGTCGCACCACTCGTCTCACCAACCATGTGCCGAGCAGGCCACCGATGCCGAGTCCGGTCATGTAGGCCGAAAGCATGGTACCTTGCGCATAGGCGGTCGAGCCGAGCATCGTCGAGAGCTCTCGCATCCAACCGAGCTCGTAGGCCAACGCCGCCACCCCGGAAAGACCGTAAGCGAAAAGAAGAAGCCGTGCCTTGTTTTCTGCTTTCATCACGCATCCTTCTGCATTGAGAAAATTGCCACACCATCCGTGAAAAAAGTCGCTGATTCAGACCTTCGGATGCTCACGTTCGAAAATTACAACACGTACATAATACACTAGTATCATCGCTTCATATAAAGAACCGAATTCGAATTAGTCGAACTGCACCGAGGATAAACCATGAAGAAGCAATCCGACGAATAGTGATGCCAACGCCTCTTATGCCCAGGCAAAAATGCCCTCATGAAATAAGGCGCCTTTCGGCGCCCTATCATTTATATCTAATAAAAGTTGATACTCAACACGAAACGTCCCACCCCTATTGTGCACCTTTACCCTGGTGACAGCCGATACAAACCGTCTTCGGTGTGTTGCCGTTCGCATCGAGGAATTGATGGCAGGTAGCACAGCCCATATTGATTCCAGCTGCAGTTTGCCCGTCATAGGTCATGTGATCTTTGGAGAATGCCGGATCGACCTTCGCGTGGCGTGGAAGCTCTTGGTGACACGTTCCGATGCATGAATTGCGCGTCGCCGTGTGACACTTGCTGCACTTGCCCGAACCGGTCCACAACGCTTTGGTGCCCTCATACGCATGCAAACTGGTGGTTTTGAAGGCCTCTGAGTGCGGCATACGAACACCGCCATGGCATGAATCACACGGCGCGGAATCATGGCATGAATAACAACGATCGTAGTTGGTGACCAACTGCTCGCCGCCACTCGAGATTCTCGAGGCGGAAGCGGTAGCCGGATCGTCGGCGATATGGCAGGTGGTGCAGGACGTCGAAGCTGTTTTGCCGTCATGGCAATTCAAACAGTTGTTCATTCCGCCCTGTGCGACGATGTCCCCGGTGCCGGAACTGAGTGTGTGGCATTCGAGACAACGGGTCCCTGCTTGGAGTGGCTCCTTGTGCTGCATCCGAATACCTGCAACAGTATCAGTCACCGTGCCTGTTTCAATATCGTCGTGGCAATTCAAACATGCGCCCGTGTTGACGGTTCCGTAATTACTTTTGCCGACCGCTGCAGAAGCGGTCGCCGATACCTTCAGCGCCGTGTCGGCCGACCCACTGACCGCGACATTCGGTGACAAGCTCGCTTTGTCGGTGGCAACCGCGCCTCTGGCGATATGGCTCAATCGCGGCAAGAAATTAATCGTCATGCCAGCGATGGGACCGCCTGATTCGTGACATGAAACACATTTTTCATTGTGATGGGCTGTCCGGCTCCCGGTGATTTTTTCATGGACGGTAGACTTGTGGCACGAGATGCATACGACATTTTGCGTCGTGGTGACCTCGATTCCCACCAACAATACGAAAAATGTCAGGAGCGTCGTCATAATGATAAACCACCGCGACTCGATGCGGGCCTTACGCAGTAAACTCTTGTTTGCAGGATCGATTTCGATGAGCGCTTCGTCGAACTCTCCACGCTGCGCTTTGAGCGTCGAATCATCCTTGCGTTTGATGACGAGATAGAGCACGATGACCAACACGATTGCCAAAATGTTCATCAGGAAAACACTTGCCAACAACGTCGTCACCGGATCGGCCTGCGGATTACTGAATGCATCCGCAACACGAGATACGATGTTGGCGAGCGACGGGAACGTCAGGTCCGCGTTGAGAAGATTGTTCAGCAGATTCGATAGATTCTCAAACATCAGTTTTTGCCACCGTTCAAAGTGCCTATCGAACCGCCAGTGTGAATGTGCGCAGCGTGGCAACCCGAGCAGTCCTTCACATCATGGCATTTGAGACAACGGGCATCCGTATCGTTTTTCGCCACTTTATCATGCACCTTCAGGAAGCCTTTCGGATGAGGCATTTCAATACCGTGACAGTTACTGCAGAAGGCTTGCTTATGGCATGTGTAGCAACGAGCAGACTTCGTTTGAGACGCCTTCCCGTGCAGAACCAAGAACCCTTTTTCATGAGGAACATCGCTACCGTGACATGTGGCACACATGGTTGATGCATGGCAGGTTTTGCACGTGTCGAGATTGCCCATGCCGTGCGTCTTTTTCCAGTTGGCACCGTGGGTTGTTTTCCATGCGGAGGAGCTCTGACGCACCTGCCCGTTCTTATCGGCATGGCACAACGAGCAACCCTCGGTACGGGCGATGCCGCTGTGGCAGGTATAACAACCGTCCATGGAATAGGTGGTCGTGACAGTTTCGGCATTCGACTGATGGGCGACTTTCCCGTGACAGTCGACACAGTTCGCGTCCGTGACGCATTTCGTATGATTGATTTTTATGCCGTTGTTGACAATTACATTTTGCACCTTATGGCACGCAACGCATTGCGTCGAATAGTTGGAATTCGCATCGAAGTTATTCTGATGAACGATTGGCACGATCATCCCGAATCCCATACGAGCCCCGAATGACACTCTTTGTGAAAATCCGGAACCGACATGGCATTTAGCACAAGCCACCGATGTATGCACGGAGTGATCTTTCGCCACGAGAGGAGCAGCGCCCCACCTTATTCCGGCCGATGCACCGTTCTCCTTGACGTGGCAACTTTCGCAGCCCGGCAACGCGGCCGCCAAAGTGCCGACGTAAAGCACGACG
Source organism: Coriobacteriia bacterium (assembly GCA_016649875.1). Lineage (NCBI taxonomy): Bacteria > Bacillati > Actinomycetota > Coriobacteriia > Coriobacteriia bacterium. The sequence continues at coordinate 79,865 of JAENWW010000005.1, read as the reverse complement.
ACCATAAGCAACGCGAAAAGCGTCAACACGATGACTCGGATTATCGATTTAACCTGTGGCACGCCTACATCACCTTATCAAATCGCTGGTCTGATGACACTTCAGGCACACGCCGTCGGTTTTCAACTTATATATGTTTGTATCAGCCGTGCTCGGGCTGCTCTCGGTCGCATCGTAAAAGTCGGAAAGTGTATCGGCGACGGGGCCGGCCAACGGGGTAGCCGTCGCATCCTGCCCGAAACCGGCACTCGTCATCCAAAGTCCGTAACGAGTCGCATTCGTATTATCCGTGGGAGTCGCTTCCGTAGACGTCACCGGCTCTTGAGTTTTTTGATTATATCGCCCATAGTACACGTCTATTCCCCGATCTGCATGGGGAAACGCCGTCGAATCGGTGGCCACTCCGATGACATCGTGGCACCCTTCGCAGGTGGGGACATAGGGAGGCGCGAACACGCCGGTTGATAGATGACCATACGCCTTATACGAAGCCGACACGCCGACGGTGGAAAAAGTCGAGTTCGCAACGGAACGCGAGGCGCCGTGGCACTGGTTGTCGCTCGAAGAGCAGACATAGCCCGTGACATAAGCTTTCATCGCCGGATCGAGCGATTTCTCACTGATGACATCGACGGCGGAACCGTCGGTGCTGTTGGTCGTTGTGGCAACGGTATCGGTAGAGCCGACCTTGACGACGTTTCCGGCAGCTATGGCTGCAGTGATTTGGTCATCTATGTTTTCATGGGTATTGGTGAGATTGTATTTGCGGACCATAGCGTATTTAGATTGCGTACCGGCACCGTGAACGGATCCATGACAGCCGACAGCCGTGCAGGTACTGCCACCGTTTCCTATATGCGGTCCCGAAGAGTCTTTACCGACCTCGACGAGTGCGTCGGAGGGACTGGCCCCCCATGCCGCATGACACGAAACGCACCCGACCGAGCCGTTCGTCAAGGCATAGTTGCTTCCTAAACCGGCCGAAGTGCGCGCAGTTGTGACAGAGGGACTAGAAGTTGTTCCCGAGCCGGTGGTGTTTCCAGAGAAAGCGCGGTGAACCGAGTGACAAATCGCACACTTCACTGAAGTCTGCGTATATCCGCCGTGAGGTGAAGTTTGTGTTGTGGTCTCCGAGGTGATGGCTTTGTAAAGCACGTTCGCACTTGTCCATGGCAGGTAGTTATAATCACTGTCGTACGAAGCGTACTTGGCTGATGCTGCAGTGGCGAAAGCAAAGACGAGCACTGCAGTAAAAGTTAAAACGATAAGCACTCGCTTCACGGACACCCCTCCTTATGGTTCTTGATACCGATGTTATTTCCATGAACTTTATTTTAATTATAAGGGTTATTCTCTCGATAAGAAAGATGTAACCGAAAAATTACCGTTAAATATATAATCCCAGCGTAATCGGCCGGTAACACTTTTATTATCCCCCGATCACCGACAAAAAAACCGCCCACTTTCGTGGGCGGTTTTCGATCCATACGTTAGAACAAAAGCTTTAGGTACGTTTCAGACCTTAGGGGAGCGGATGCCCTGAGGTTGCAGAAGTGCTGTGGCACTTGAGACAGGCACCGTCCTGAAGGTTGAAACCATTGGTCGACGCACCACTGATCGGGGTAGCATTGTCATTAATGGCACCAGTCGTATCTATACCAGACGCGTTACTGGTCATCCAGAGACCATACTGCTCGGTTTCTGCACCGGGAGTCGCGTTTGAAACGCTTGCAAAGGCCGGGTTCGTAGCAAACGGTGTTCCGTCATCGCCCTTAAAGTTATAACGCCCGGTACTGTATACCGAGATGCCGCTGTTTGCGTGCGGGAATGCGGTAGTCTTGGTGGCTACGCCGACCAAGTCGTGACATCCTTCGCAAGTCGGGATATAGCTAGCGCCACCTGCTGAGGGGTGACCTGTGCGGATCGCCATTTGATCATCACTACCCGCTACAGCACCACCGAACGCGCCGGTGCTTTCCGCGCCGGGGGCTGTCGCGACGGAGAACTGTGAGTGATTGTGGCACGGGCTACAAACATAACCTGTAACGAATGCTTTCATGTCGGGTGTAAGAGCGTCCTGAGTAATTTCGCCGTTTAAGTTACCGGCAACGATGGCGGCGTTGAGCTGAGAATCGATGTCGGCTGGGGCACCAGAAGCAGTTACGGAGCGCGGGTTGGCCAGGTTGTACTTACGTACGGTTGCATAATCCGAAGGATTCGCACCGTGCATCGAACCGTGACATCCTTTTTCGGTACAAGACGAACCGGCGACTCCGATGTGCGGACCGCTGTCTCCTTCACCGACTTCGACGAGAGCGGTCGACGGGCTTGCGCCCCATGATGCGTGACACGCGACGCAAGTGGTCCCCCCGTTAGTCAAGAAGTAGTTGGTACCGAGACCAGCTGTCGCAAGCGCGGCGCCGTCGGCATCTCCTGAGAAAGCACGGTGAATCGAGTGACAAACGGCGCACTTCACCGAAGTCTGCGTGTATCCACCGTGAGGTGAAGATTGTGTCTGTCCGGTTGTGCCGTTGACGGCGTTGTAAAGCACATTGGCACCGAAGTCGGTGGGTACTGCGACATCGCTGCCGTGTTCTGTGACTGGGATAACTACTTTTGTCCATGGCAGGTAGTTAAAAGCATCGGTGTAAGAAGCATACTTGGCTGATGCTACAGTGGCGAAAGCAAAGACGAGCACCGCAGCAAGAGCAAGCACTTGGAGAGTTTTCTTCATAGTGTGAACTCCTTTTGAGTTTGTAAAAATAGAAATAGCTGAAATAATCTTTTTCATATGCGCACCTCCTCTCCAAGACGGGATTCTAACCATCGATTAGCGCTTATATCACATGGGCTTAGGTGTAAAACCCACGAAATCAAGTAGTTATAAGCACCTATAATCTACTCTTTAATCGCTTGCTCTTCAAGGGCGATTTCGAAATATTTTTCCTGCTCTTTCTTTTTACGATTTCGCTGCATGAAGTAAGCGATGGCGAGGCATATGAGAATGATCAGAATCGGGATACAACACAGAGCCAAAGGCCCGCTTAAGTTGGAACGCAGATTGGAGAGCACGCTGCCGCCCGAGTTCGGAATCCTGACGATTTGGGCGCGCTTGGCACCGCTGTCGGCGACTACGAACACATCTGTTTTGGCATCGTAGCTGATATCGGACGGATAGAAGAAGTTGCCGTCTTCGGTACCGAACTGTCCGTACTTGGCAACGAAACGACCCGTCTTCGTGTCGAATTGGGAAATCGAGAAGTTGAGCAAGTCGATGACCACGAGATGGTTGTTCGCATCGAGTGTGCACCCCATCGGGACTTCGAGCTTGGCTTTAGCGGTCGTGGGGAATTTCGTGTGACCGTTCGACTGCTTGTTGCCCGGATAGCCGGCCTGAACCATCCAGAGACGCTTGCCCTCAGGTGTCCACTTGGATATACGGTTGTTGAACGTGTCGACGACATAAATGTTGTCGGCGCCATCGATGGCAACTCCGTTGATCTTATCGAACTGGTCGGTTCCTTTGCCGTTGGTACCTATCAAATGCAGTACGTTCGCATTTTTATCCATAATGACGAAACCGGAGTTGGCTCCCACGACGATATAGTTGTCGCTGACCGCGATACTCAAAGGACTCGGAACGGTGAACGATCCTTTTTCGTTGCCGGTTTTATCGAACACACGCACGACATCGTACGTCGATTCAATGACATAGATCAGACCGTCATTGCCGATCGCCATATCCGACGGGTTACGAAATGCCCCCTTTTGGGTGGCTTTCTTGCCGATAATCTTTACAAGCGACCCGTCCATACGAACGTTGACCAGACGGATGAAAGAGGGATCCGTCATCCAAAACGTTCCATCGGCAGGATCGACGACGACGCTGTTCGGGTTGATCAATTCGCCGTACTTGTCACCGAATCCGTAGAGGGAGCGAATCCATGTCACCCCGCCGGTATCCTTGCTGACTCCGGCGCTGGGAAGCATCATCTTCACTAAAAGAAAACCGATGCCTATGAGGAGCAGCACCAAGATAACGAGCGCGACGGCAAGAATTTTCCGCCCTTTGCTCGAAACGACTTTCTCATCGATTACATTCTCGTTTTCATCGGGAGCAGCCGAGATCTGCTGTTCGCCTGAGTCCGGCGCCGAAATTTGCGAATAGTCCTCACTCATTTATTTTGCTCCTAACTTAGCCAATGCCGCTTTCGCCTCAGTATTATCAGGCTCATATTCCAGTGCGGATTTATACGCTTTTTCTGCCAAGCTCGTATCGCCGTTCTTAGCATAAGCGTTCCCGAGATCGATCCAAACCCCCGACTGCATCGAGTTGTTGGTGATGGCGAGATAAGCTTTCAACTCTTTGATGGCTGCGGGATATTTACCTTGTTGCGCGTAGATGCCACCGAGCAACAGTTGCATGGCATAGTAGTTGTCACTCATGCCATAAGCCGTCGCACTATTCGGTTGCTGACTGCTTTTCAGAAGAATCTCATACTGTTTCGTCATCTCGGCTTGGGCAGCCGCTCCCGCCTTTACCGCGGCGGGTAAATCGCCCTTCGCCGCATAGAGATAGGCCTGCGCCGTCATCATGCCCTGATCATAGACATCGGCTTTAGCGAATTGTTTCAGACCGCTGTCGATTTTATCCTGTGCCGACGTGTATTGTTTGTTGGCAATGAGCTGCATGACATATTTGTAGTAAAGTCCCGGATCGTCCTTATACTGACCGACATCTTGAGAACTTCGCACGAGAAGGGCTTGATCTGCATATTTCGGTGCAGTCGAGCCGATATAGCCTCTGATAAGCGCAATCGCTACAAAAGCAAGCGCCGCCAATACGAGCGCAACAACCAACAGTCCCATGAATGCGACCACCGGGTCGTTCCATATGCTCTTCGGATTTACTTTTTTGACTTTACGTGATTTCTTTTCCTTGCGAGGCTTCGTCTCAAGGGGTGTCTGTGATGTATCCGATACTACCACCGACTCGTTCATCTCTGGCATGCATTCCTCCAACATTTCTACGATGTCGCTTCAGTAACTCCTCTTGGCTTACATATTCAGCCCTCGCGCGCGCAGAAACGAGAGGGTTTTCATACCACAACGAGTGTAGCATATCCAAAAAATCCCACATCTCATTTCTTGGAATCGTGCATACGTTCTCCACAGGATTCACAGAGACAATCAAAAGCCATCGAGAGCGGCCAATAAAAACTGCACACCGCCGTTGATCCGCAGAAGCCAACGTGTTGAAAATTGTGTTGAGAACCAAATGGCCCTTATCGACTTTCGTTGAGGTCGACACGCAGTTTCTGCTTTCCGGTCTTATCGCCCATATATCATGTTAATTCACATCGGGCGACAATTTAATTAACACATTTTTTTGTGAACCATTAAGGTATTATAAGTAAGATTGCCCAGCCGTCAGGCTTTAAGTATAAGGGTTTTAGGAGGAAATGAATGTCAATCAAAACTCTTCGTTTGCCAGCATCCATCGCTCTGTGTCTGGCACTATTAGGCGGCGCCTCAATTGCCGGAGCGGCCAACACCGTTAAGCAACTCGACTACTTGCAAGTCATCGCCGACTCTGCGACGACCGGGAAAGTGCTCATCGACGTGAAGGGTGAATTGCCCTCCGACCAAGCCTACCCCGTCACCGTCAAAGTTCAGGCGCCCACTTTTTTCACTGCGAAGAAAGCTTATACGTTCGATGCCGCCGCCCCGAATAAAACTACACAGGTCGACTACACCGTTAAAAAGGGAAAGACCGTCGATATCTACTCCCTTACGATCGACTCGAAGAAATCTTTCGGGATGACGTTTAAGAGCGATCCCCTCACCATCAGTTCGACCGGACACCTCGTATACGGTATGGGCTGGATCCCTTCATACGATGTAAAACGCATGGCCATCATCACCCCGGCTCCCGACAACTATACGGGCGTCGGGAAAGACATTTCCTTGCTCGGGCAAAACGCCGAAGGGAAAAATCTCTACGGAACTATATTCACCGACGCAAAAGCCGGTCAGCAAAAACTTGCACAGATGGCGTTCATCAGCAACACTAAAATAGCGAGCACGAACACGACGCCCACGGCCAAAACGGGCAAAAGTACGCTCAACATCTACTTGATCATCGCCGCGGGCGTATTGCTCGCACTTGCAATCGGCGTTTTGATCTACGTGCTCGCGCGGGGCAATCACTCGCCGAGCGACCCGACATTGGATTACGTCCTCGAAGATGAAATCGACGAAGACGAAGACATCTAGAGTTGTACGTACCATGCCTCATCCATCGGCTCCCCCGAAGAAGACGAGGTGAGTTCGGTGAGAATGGCTGCTGAAAGCGGAGTGTCAACGGCGATGGCCATGAGCGCCTGTCCGCCGGTCTCGCTTCTCCCCACCTGCATGAGACCGACATTGACGCCGGCCGAGCCCAATACGGTTCCGACTTTGCCGATGACGCCGGGACGATCCGGATACAAGAAGAACGCCATGTGCTCGGAAGGTGCGACGTCGAGATCGTAGCTGAACAGGCTCACGATGCGCGGATCGTTGTTTTTCCCGATGCAGCTACCGGCGATTTTCACCGTGCCCGTCGAAGTGGTGACTTCCAGGATGACCAACGAGGTATAGTCGGAAACATCGGCGCGCTTTTTCTCTTCGATTTGAATGCCACGCACCTCAGCCAAGTAGTTCGCATTGACGAAATTGACCGGATCGCTCGTGACGCTTGAGAGCATCCCCTTCAAAGCGGCGGTCGTGATGATACGCGTGTCCATTTCGGAGAGCAGACCGACCGAAGTGATTTCGACTTTTTCGATACCGCCGGTGATGAGTTGCGCGACCATGGTGCCCATATCCTGTGCAAGGTTGATATAGGGGCGCACCTTGACCATGACGTCGGCGGGCACCGGGGTGACGTTGACCGCGGTGGCGACCATGCGTCCTTCGAGACCGAGCGAAACATACTCGGCGATTTGAATGCCGGCACGCGCCTGCGCCTCTTTGGTCGAGGCTCCGAGGTGAGGCGTCATGATTGCATTGTCGAACTCGCGCAACGGCGAATCGGTGCAAGGCTCTTTCTCCCACACGTCGATTCCCACGGCACCGATTTTCCCGCTGCGGAGACCTTGGACGAGCGCCTTCTCCTCGTAAATGCCACCACGGGCGGCGTTGATCAAGATCACGCCATCGCGCATGTATTCCAAGCTGCTTTCGTCAAACATGCCGATGGTTTCTTTGGTTTTCGGAAGGTGTACGGTGATGACATCGGCCTGCTTCATGATCTCCCTCGGCTCCGTCATGAGTTCGACGCCGAGCGATTGCGCACGCGCCTGACTCGCATAGGGGTCATAGGCGATGACGCGCATCCCGAACGCCGTCGCGCGTTCGGCGATGAGCGAACCGATACGACCGAGGCCAAAGATTGCGAGCGTCTTTTCGAAAAGCTCGGTACCGGTGAACTTGGAGCGCTCCCACTTGCCCGCTTTCATCGAAGCGTTCGCCTGCGGAGTTTTGCGAGCACAGGCGAGCATGAGCGCCATCGTCTGCTCTGCGGCGGAAACGATATTCGACGTCGGCGCGTTGCACACGATGATACCGCGCTCGGTGGCAGATGCGACATCGACGTTGTCGACACCGACTCCCGCACGCCCGATCACCTTGAGGTTTTTGCCCGCCGCGATGACATCGCGTGTCGCTTGCGTGGCGGAACGTACGATCAATGCATCATAGTCGACGATTTTTTCCACGAGCTCTTCATGAGTGAGCGAAAGTTCGACATCGACATCGAACTTCTCTTGTAAAATCTCTATGCCGCGAGCGGCGATTTTCTCTGCAACCAGTACACGCATTGTGTTCTCCATCCATAAAACAGGTGATTGATGAACTTACCTTCTCCGACACGCACGCAACGCCTGGAGTCGCCCTTACTCGGCCATGAACACTTCTTCAGCTGCCTTGATCCCTGAGCCGCGCTCGAATTCGTAGCCGAGTGAGGCAAGTGTCATTTCAAGGGCCGACAGCGTTGTGATGATATCGAACTCCCCGAAATACCCGAGGTGTCCTATACGGATGATTTTCCCGACGAGGTGATCTTGTCCACCGGCGATCGTCACACCGTAGCGATTCTTGAGCACGCTGACGATTTGCTTGCCGTCGATACCCTCGGGAACCCATACGGGAGTCACCGCACTACTGCGCCCGTCTTCAGGTGCGAAAATTTCAAGTCCTAACGCCTCGCACCCTTTTCTGGTCGCCTCGGCCAAGCGTGAGTGACGCGCGATGGTGTTTTCGAGGCCTTCCTCGCGAATCATCGCAAGCGCCACGTTGAGCCCGAGCACGAGAGAAACCGCAGGAGTAAACGGTGTGGTGTCCTTGTCGACGCTCTTTTTATACTTCATCCAATCGAAGTAGAATTTCGGCAACGTCGAGCGTTCGTAGGCCTTCCACGCTTTCGGAGAGACGGTGAGCGCGGCAAGACCCGGTGGGAGCATGAGCCCCTTTTGCGAACCGGTCATGACCACATCCAGACCCCACTCGTCGGTCTTACACTCGACGGCCCCGATACCGGTGATGGAGTCGACGATAAGTATGGTGTCGGGGTAGTTTTTGACAATCGCGCCGATCGCCTTAACGTCGTTGAGCACGCCTGTGGAGGTTTCCGATTGCGTCACGATTACCGCGGCAGGCGTGATGCCTTCGGCTGCGAGCGCTGCCAGTTTCGCCTCGATATCGGCAGGCTTGACCGTCTGCGTCCACTCGTACTCGAGATCTTCGACCTTCACACCGTATGCTTGGCAAATTTGCTTTTGGCGATCGCCGAACTTGCCGTTGCGCGCGATGATGACGGTATCGCCTGCAGAAAGCGTGTTGACGATAGCCGATTCCATCGCACCGGTCCCCGACGAGGCGAACAGCATCACATCGCTTCTCTCGGTATCGAACACGTACTTGAGGCCTTCGATACTCGCGCGAAACGCCGCCGAGAAGTCAGGAGTGCGATGGTGAATCATCGGAGATGCCATTTTCAGCAGCACTTCGGCGGGTACCGGGGTCGGTCCCGGTGTCATCAGATATTTCTTTTGCATGCTCATTTCTGTTCCCTTTCATCTTGCGGCTCTTGTGGTCGGATCGTTACTTTTTCGCAAGGAGTGAATGCGGAGCGCAATCGTTTGCCGACGATTTCCTCGAGACCTTCCGCATGCGCCGCACGCTCGGCGGTGAAGTCGGTTTTCCCCTGCGGCGTTGTGCACTCGTTCATCCATGCGGAGGCAAATGTGCCGTCTTCGATATCTTTCAGGCACGCCCTCATGGCGGCGCGCGTTTGATCGGTGACGATGGTTTTTCCCGTGCGGTAACCGCCGAACTCGGCGGTGTTGGATATGACTTTGAACATGTCGCCGAACCCGTTCTCGTAGACCAGGTCGACGATGAGTTTCATCTCATGGATGCACTCGAAATAAGCGATTTCCGGCTGATAACCGGCATCGACGAGCGTCTGGAATCCGGCGCGCATGAGCTCCATCGCTCCTCCGCATAGAACCGCTTGTTCGCCGAAGAGGTCGCATGTCGCTTCCTCGGCAAACGTCGTCTTTAAAATCCCCATACGCGCGCACCCGATTGCCTGGGCATAGCTGAACGCCCTATCCCATGCGCGGCCGGACACGTCTTGGGCGACACCGACGAGGCCAGGTACTCCCGAGCCGATTGAAAACATTCGGCGCAGCATGTGCCCCTGCCCCTTCGGGGCGATCAAGATGACATCGATATCGGGCGACGGCTTGATTTTCTCGAAGAGAATATTGAACCCGTGCGCGAATGCGAGTGTTTTGTCCGAAGTCATATACGGCTCGATGTGCTCGCGATATGTTTCCGCCTGTACCTCGTCGGGGATGAGCATCATGATGAGGTCGCCTTTTTTCGTGGCCTCGTCGATGTCTGCCACCTCGAACCCCGCATCTTGTGCGACTTTCCGGTTGGGACTGCCCGGGCGAAGACCCACGATGACGTGCACTCCCGAATCCTTAAGATTGAGCGCCTGTGCATGGCCCTGTGCTCCGTATCCGATGATGGACACCACACTGTTCGCGATAATCTCCGGGTTACAATCCTGCTCTTTGTAAATGTGAGCCGGTTCACGGACAGCATCCGTCTTCCTCTCGGTTTGCATATCGTCTGTCATATTCGCGCACCCTTATTTCTCCTTGGAACCACGACTGAGTGCGATGACGCCGGTCCGCGCCATCTCTTTTATTCCGTAACCCTTGAAAATATCTTCGAGCGATTCGAGCTTGTCTGTGGTCCCGGTCGCCTCGACCATAACCGAGTCCTTTGAGACATCGACGACCTTCGCCTCGAAAACATTCACGATTGCAAACACTTCATGCCTGCGCTCGGGAGGACAAATGACTTTGAACATCGCGAGCTCGCGCGAAATCGAATCATGCGGCGTGAGAGTGGTCACCTTGATGACGTTGATCAGTTTGTACACCTGCTTGGTGATTTGCTCGAGGGGGACCGACTCGGCGCCCGTCACGACGGTGATGCGAGAAATACTGGGGTCTTCGGTCTCCCCCACCGCCAGGGAATCGATGTTGAATCCACGACGCGCGAAAAGAGAAGTCACCCGCGTCAAGACACCTGGTTTGTTCTCGACGAGAACCGAAATGGTATGCTGCATTATTTGGCCTCCTTGCGTGACGCGTGCGCATCGATCATCGTATGTATGCCCTCTCCGGGAACTCCTCCGAGCATTTGGGCGATGGAGGCACCGGGCGCGACCATGGGAAACACCATCTCATCGGCGGGAATACGACAGTCGACCAGCACGGGACCGTCGTGTTCGAACGCTTTCGCCAAAACGGAATCGATCTGCGAAGGCTTGTCGATGCGCAGACCCTGTATGCCGTAGGCTTGGGCGAGCACTACGAAATCGGGACAATCGAGTGGAAGAGTGGAAAGGGCGAAACGCTCGTTATAAAAGAGCCCCTGCCATTGACGCACCATGCCGAGCGCGCCGTTGTTCAAAACGATGATCTTCACCGGGATATTATTGCTCGATACCGTTGCAAGCTCTTGAATATTCATTTGAAGGGAACCGTCGCCCGCGAAACAAACGACGAGCGCGTTCGGATTACCGATTTGGGCGCCGATACTTGCCGGAAAACCGAATCCCATGGCCCCGAGCCCCCCACTGGTAATCCACGTGCGTGCGCCGCGCGGATGCGCATATTGTGCGGCCCACATTTGATTTTGACCGACTTCGGTCGCATAGATCGTGTCACGCTCTTGCGTGAACTTCATGACATGTTCGATGATGACTTCGGGGAGGACTTTTTTCTTCGCCGCCGCTTCATCGTATTCGAAGGGGTTCTCATCTCGCCACTCGTCGATTTGTTCGAGCCATGTGTGCGACATCGGCTGAGCTTCTTCTTTTTCGAGGATCTCGACGATCCTCCCCAAAATATCGCGCGCATCTCCGACGATGGGAACATCGACGGCCTTGATTTTACCGATTTCAGCCGGATCGATATCGATATGGATGATGAAGGCGTTCTTTGCGAACTCGGATACTTTTCCGGTGATGCGATCGTCGAAACGAACTCCGACGGCGATGATGAGATCGGCTTCAGTCATTGCGTAATTGGTGTACTTCGCGCCGTGCATCCCCGGCATACCGATCCACAAATGGTGGTCTTCGGGAAACACACCGCGTGCCATCAGTGTGGTGGCAACAGGAATCTCCATCGACTCGGCAAGCTCTTTGAGCTCGGCGGATGCCCCTGCGGAGACAACGCCACCACCGACGTAAAGAACCGGACGGGCATGCTTTTTCAGGGCGTTTGCCGCCTGCAAAATCTGCTTGGCATTACCGCGTGTGGTCGGCTTGTAACCGGGAACTTGAACGCGATCACTCGGTACAAAATCGAACACCGCCTGCGCGACATCGACCGGTATGTCGATGACGACCGGACCTGGACGCCCCGTCGAAGCGATATGGAAGCCTTCTGAAATGGCGGCGCAGAGTTCCTCGCCCGACTTGACAAGATAGCTATGCTTGGTGATGGGAAGCGTTATGCCGGTTATATCGGCTTCTTGGAATGCATCGGTTCCGAGCACCGATGTGGCAACCTGCGCGGTGAACACGACGACGGGAACGGAGTCCATGTACGCATTGGCGATTCCGGTTACGGTATTGGTAGCACCCGGTCCACTCGTGACAAGCACGACACCGACTTTACCGGTGGAACGGGCATAACCGTCCGCCATGTGCACGGCGGCCGCCTCATGGCGCGGAAGAAGCACCTTTATGTCGGAGGCATCGTAGAGTTCATCGAAGAGCGGTAAAGCCACTGCGCCCGGGTAGCCGAAAATCTGTTCGACACCCTGCTCGCGCAGACACTCCACGAAAGCACGAGCTCCCGTGAGCCTAAGCGATTTCGTCTTGTGAGTCTTATCCGTCTTGCTTTTTTTGTCGGAAACATGCCGACTGTTTGAATCCATGCGCTTGCCAATCCTGTCCATCTCGCACCTTTTCTGCCAGGTGATGAGCAAGTTAGCCGCATGGTATGAAAGAGAAAAGCCCACCGTACCTGGAAGAGAGGCGCGAAGAAGGCGTCACGCAATCTTCAAAGCCACCGAGAAATTGGTGTATATCGACATACCGATACGGCAGATAACGGTTGCCACCGACCCGGCTTAACGGTCTGCATCAGTGCTCGGAGGTCATCCATGCACTGACAAAACTTTGTTCCAGGTGGCTGGTGAAGTGGTGTTTCAAGACGTCTGTGCATCGGGCTTCCAGCTGATATCCCGATTCTCTGGGGGCGCAGATGGCCTCTACTTTCTTCGTCATAGCCTTACTTTTCAATTGTAAATACCGCCGCGATGCCTGCGATTCCACAGACGCTCGCGCGGATTTTCAGTGTAACACTTATTTTATTTTCAACACAACCCGACCGATTTTCGACACCGATACGACAGAGAAGAAAATCAAAGCAGAATGACGTTGGGCGAATCGTACGATCCCATCACGTTTCTGGTGTCGAACACGAGCTTCGCGTGTCGTGCCACGAGCGCATAATCGACGTTTCTATGCGCCGTCAAAACCAAAACGACATCGGCCGCCTCGATTTCCTCCGCCGTCAGCTCGACTCTCTCGATTTCGAGCCCGTCGTAGTTATACGAATCGACGAAAGGATCATGGTAGACGATTTCAGCCTCTTTTGCGGCCATCAAGTCGATGACTTTGGTGGCGGGACTCTCACGCATATCGCCGACATTGCTTTTATAGGCGACTCCAAGAACCAGCACGCGTGAACCTGCGAGTGGCTTGCGATGCGCATTGAGCGCATTCATGAGTCGCTCGACGACGAAGTACGGCATATCCTCGTTTACTTTACCGGCAAGATCGATGAATTCGGTCTGAAAGTCGAACTCACGCGCTTTCCAGCTCAAATAAAACGGATCGACGGGAATACAGTGTCCGCCCAGACCGGGGCCTGGATAAAACGGCATGAATCCGAAAGGCTTGGTTTTCGCCGCATCGATGACTTCCCAAATATCGATGTTCATACGATTCGCGAGTTGCGCGAGTTCGTTAACCAAAGCGATGTTCACACAGCGGAAAATATTTTCGAGAAGTTTCGTCATCTCGGCCGCCTGAGATGAACTCACCGGGACGATCGTGGTCAAAAATCGTTCATAGAACATGACGGCCAATTTCGTGCACTTGGGAGTACAACCCCCGACGACCTTGGGCGTGTTCTTCGTTTGGTAAACCGGATTGCCGGGATCGATGCGTTCGGGAGAAAATGCGAGAAACACACTTTCGCCGACTTTCAACCCCGTCGATTCGATGATCGGCTTCAAAATCTCTTCGGTGGTGCCCGGATAGGTCGTCGACTCCAAGGTGACAAGAGTGTCTGCCGTGATGTGGGGTGCGATTTCTCTTGCAGCGCTCACCATGAAGCTCACGTCGGGGTCGCGCATCTTGTCGAGAGGCGTCGGTACGCAGATAGCTATGGCATCGCACTCAGACGCCTGCGAAAAGTCGGTCGTTGCACGCAAAATACCGCGCTTCACCAAATCAGCAAGTTCGTCTGTCGAAACATCGGGGATATAGCTCTCTCCGGCATTCACCGAATTCGCTTTTTCGGCCGAGACTTCAAAACCGATGACGTTATTCCCAGCCTTCCCCATCTCGACGGCGAGAGGCAACCCGACATAGCCCAAACCGACGACACCGAAGACGGCAGTTCCGTTTTTTAACTTATCTTCCAGTCTCATGAACGTTCCTTAGGAATCGAATCGAACGGTACCTGCGAAGAAATCTCAGTCGAACGCTCTTCCGTTCCGACTTTGGGTATCACCATCATGCCGAGGAGGAAAAGCGCGAGAGCCATAACGGGGGCGCCGGCGAAAAACACGTCGAACATACCCGCCCCGAGCGTCCCGAAAACTATCAAACCACCCAAGCGCGGTGCGCTCGTCTTTTTCGTAAAACCGTACAACCATACAAGTACGATAATCCAGGGAATGACGAGAAACGGTCCTCCCCAAAACCATAGATTGAGAAAATCATTATGGGCGTGAGCTCGGTTGAGAACCACCGCGATTTGGTAGCCGGACCCGAGCGGATGTTGAGCGATAAGGGGTATTATTTGCGCCCACAGGTCAGTGCGCCCGCTCGACAACGTCGATAAAATAGACGAGGCGGCATTCTCACTGCTCTTCCCACCGGCCAGCACATTTTTGATTTCGGATTGGGGAACCTCGGGTCGGGCAAATGGTCCCAAATTGTTTATCGTCATATACCCTATCCCGATAGAGAGCACCACCGCCGCTAGGGAGACAAGCGCGATCAACGCTCTTCGGTTTCTGAGGCCGTGCCCCTCTTTTCCCGATTTGATCCCCTGAAATCCTCGTGCAATCAACACAACCAGATAGCCGACCAGCGCAGCACGCGATCCGCTGATAAGTATGACGGCAGAAGCCATGAGAAAGACGGTGACTCTAAAACGTTGCGCTTTTTTTGCAGATAGAGTCCATGCGACGATGAAAATCATCGGAAATGCGTAATATCCGGGATACGTTTCGAGTCCCGTGGCCCTGAAAGGTTCGGATGGTCCCGGGTTCCACACCCCAATCGCAGAGGAGGTCAGTTTGTTCATGGCGCGTATGCCATCGGCCACCATATTCGGATATCCCATCGCCGCCGCCGCCTGGAATAATCCGGCGGCGAGAGAAACTGCCGTGACGATGAAAAGAAAGAGAGGAACATACTTCTCTCCGTTCTTTCTATTGAGATAGCCGAGAGTAAACGATGCGGGAAGAGCGACGAGGGTAATCAGATAATTGCCCCAATATTTAGAGTTGCCCACTCTTCCGAAAGGTGCGGCCGACGCATGGAAATAAGCCCAGAACAGATATCCGATGTTAACGGCTGCAAAGAAAAAAATGGGCCACGACTGCATTATGAGACTTTTGAATGAAACATCGCTCATATTTCGGCGGCGATATCGATAGTAAATGAACGCTCCGCCGGCAAGGATGTCTACGACGAATATCGACACTTTGATGTGCCAAACGTTGTGAATGAAGAACAAATCTCTATTCGGCATGAGCGTTATAAACGCCATGCAGATGAAAGTGCAGACTAAAAACCACTTCGACATGGAATTCGCAATCTGCGCGGTCGGTGTCCCGTTATCGTTATTCAAAACTGTCCCATCAGCCGTTGTGCCGGTTGCTCAATTATAGCCGAGCTATGACCGCATCGGTGAATTCATCGGTCGTCGCAGCCCCTTGAATACTTCCCGTCCTTATTTTCTTCAAATCACCGGTAATCGTCTCGCCCGCAGAGATGACCGAAGTCACCGCTCTCGTGATACTTGCGGCCGCTTCCTGCTCTCCGAGATGATTGAGCATCATGGCGCTCGTCAAAAAGATGGCCGTGGGATTGGCGATGCCTTGCCCGGCAATATCGGGAGCGCTTCCGTGCACCGCTTCGAATATCGCCTCTTCGGCGCCGATGTTTGCCCCCGGAACCATGCCGAGACCGCCGACCAAACCGGCGCAGAGGTCGGAAAGGATGTCACCGTAAAGATTCATAGTGACGATAACGTCGAACTGAGAAGGATCGATTACGAGGTTCATACAAGTCGCATCCACAATCATGTCGTTGAACTCGATTCCTTTATCCGCGTATTCGGCCGCGACTTTGCGCGCAATCGAGAGAAAAAGTCCATCCGAGTGCTTCATGATGTTCGCTTTGTGAACCGCCGTCACTTTTTTACGACCGTTGGCGACCGCATACTCGAATGCCGCCTCCAAAATTCGGCGCGATCCGTGAACAGAAATCGGTTTTATGGAAATACCGGCATCTTCGGCAATCTTTCCCGCACCCAACGAACGAAGCATCGCACGCAATTCGGTCGCGCCTTTCGACCCCATTTCGAATTCGATTCCGGCGTAGAGATCTTCGGTGTTCTCACGAAAAATCACGATGTCGACATCATCATAGCGCGCGCCTGAATGGGGAATGCTGAGCGAAGGACGCTGGCTTATGAAAAGGTCGAGCTCTTTACGGAGCGCGACGTTAATCGAGCGAAAGCCGGTACCGACAGGCGTGGTGACGGGTCCTTTTATCGCGACTTTATTCCGTTTGATGGAATCGATGACGCGTCGAGGAAGCGGAGTCCCCTCTTCTTCGACGACGGTGGCGCCCGCACTTTGGATATCCCACTCTATCTCGACACCGGTCGCCTCGACGACTCGACGCATCGCATCGGTTATTTCGGGACCGATACCATCACCGGGAATAAGCGTCACGTTATAGTGAGCCATAAAAAATGCCTCCAAAAGTTGCATAATTATTTTTTATCTGCCTCAGGGCGAAGCGAGACGATATAGCGCGCCTTGCGACGAAGTAGATTATCGGTGCTCTCGATATCGAATTCAAAGAGCGTCGCCGCTTCGTCGCGAACCCTATCGGAACACTTCCCCTCCAGGAGCGTGATGAGATCGGCCAGCATTTCCATGAAGACCGTGTCGCGATGCCAACAACGCAATGCATCGGAAAGACTCGGCCATACACGTTCCGAGCGCTTTTGCGTCGTCGCGCCGTAGTGTGCGAGCAAACGGAATGCACTCCCGCGGACATTGGGAGATTCCTCATCGTAGAGGCATGCCTCGATGTCTTCATATCCTTTTTCAACGATGTGCGCATCTTGGGATATCAATGCGCTGATGATACGCAGAATTTGATAGCGCGTCATCGGCTCGGGTCTGTTCAATGCGTCGAGTAATTCATCTTGAAATTCGACGAGGAGTTCGGGCTTTGCTTCCGCAACGGTCAAAAGCACCGTCGTGGCATATTGCCTTAAAACGCGCGAGTCGCAACCGAGTGCCTCGACCAACTCTCTGCGAATCTTAATGCGTCTCAGGGCATTTTCCGCGCACTCGTCTTCCGGGGTCTCCGGAGTAAAACTATACTTCATAACATTTCACCCTAACTGGGTTGCTCGAAGGCGCAACACCTGAAATAGTTCAGGTCAAAACCTCGTCGACACGTATCGCCTAGAGGTTGAATCCACCATGCTTGCGAAAATGAGCGGCGAGACCTCCGTCTGCCAACAGCTGTGCCATAACACCGGGAAGAGGCGAAAATGTGATGTCGGTCCCTTGTGTCACGTTATGGATTACTCCGGCGGCAAGATCCAAATCGAGCATATCGGCACCGTCGATCGAATCGGTATCGCAAATGACGACCGGTAGTCCCGTATTGATTGCGTTGCGATAAAAAATACGCGCAAACGATTTCGCGATAACGGCTTTGGTGTCCGAGTTGATCAGAACGAGAGGCGCCTGTTCGCGACTCGACCCCATACCGAAATTCTTCCCCGCGACGAGAAATCCCCCGTTCTCGCTCACTTTTTCAAAATAGTGCGGGTCGAGTTCTTCCATGGCGTGGACGGCCATGGCTTTCATGTCGTTTGATTTGAACTTATATTTACCGCTGATGATATAGTCGGTGTTGATGTCATCGCCGTATTTGAACGCTTTTGCCGTGATTCCCATGTGACTGACAAGCTCCTATCTGAAATACTTACGAGGATCGGTGATTTTACCCTCGATGACCGATGCGGCGACCGTCGCAGGGCTGCCCAAGTAGATGAACGCCTCACTGTTGCCCATACGACCCTTGAAGTTACGATTTGCGGTGGAAATGACATTCTCACCGTTTGAGGGGACCCCGTCATGAGTGCCGACGCACGGTCCGCACCCCGGAGTAACCACACAGGCGCCCGCATGCACGAACGTTTGAATATAGCCGGCCTCCATCGCCTGCAGATAAATGTCTTTCGAGGCCGGAGCGACGATGAAGCGCACGCCGTCGGCGATATGCTTGCCTTCCAAAATTTTTGCGGCGACTGCGAAGTCCTCGAGACGCCCGTTCGTACAGGTGCCGAGAAACCCTTGTGCAATCGGCGTGCCTTCGACCTCATCGATGGGAGAAACATTGTCGACCGAATGCGGTTTGGCAATTTGAGGAACGATTGTATCGGTATTGATTTCAATGATTTGCTCATACACGGCATCAGCATCGGCGGATTGCGGATGCAGTTCCTTGTCCGAATGCGCTTTGCACCATGCAATCGTCTTATCGTCGGCCTCCATCAGACCGGCCTTCGCACCGACCTCGATGGCCATGTTCGAAATGGTCATGCGTGCTTCCACCGAAAGTGCGTCGATGACCGGACCGCTGAATTCGAGAGCTTTATACGTTGCACCGTCGGCACCCATCATGCCGACAAGATACAAAATGAGGTCCTTGGAAAAGACACCTTGCGGCAGTGTTCCGTTGAAAACGACTTTAATCGTAGGGGGCACGTTAAACCACAGTTTGCCCGACGCCATGGCCGCAGCGCCGTCAGTCGAGCCGACACCCGTCGAAAAGACGTTGATGGCACCGTAGGTACACGTGTGCGAATCACAGCCGACCATCAAATCACCCGATACCACGTGTCCGCGCTCGGGTATAAGCTGGTGACAGACACCACACCCGACGTCGTAAACCGTGCAACCGGTCGTTTTTCCGAAGTTGCGCATGATGGTATGGAGGGCGCTTACGCCCTCAACAGGACTCGGGCTCGAGTGATCGATGACGAGTGCGACTTTCGACGGGTCGAACACTTCCTTCACGCCCATGTCTTCGAGCGCATTGATGGCGAGAGGCGAAGTTCCATCCTGTCCCATGACGAAGTCCACATCGGCGACGACGATGTCACCGGCATGTGCGTCGGTGCCCGAGTGAAGTGAAAATATCTTTTCTGCGATAGTCTTTCCCGGCATGCGGCTCTAGGCCTCCTTTTTATTCATGTAATTTTGATAGAGGACCACGAGTTCCTTATCGAAAAGCGAGCGATTCAAAAGAACCGATTTCGCGCGAACCGCCGGAAGAAGAGCGGCTGCATCTTGGTGCTCGATGGCTATACCGAACTCGCCGAGCTTCATCTCGATTGTCTTGGAGCCCGAATGCTTTCCCACCACGATTTGGCGCTCGAGGCCGACT
The DNA here is from genome assembly GCA_016649875.1 of Coriobacteriia bacterium. Taxonomy (NCBI): domain Bacteria; kingdom Bacillati; phylum Actinomycetota; class Coriobacteriia; species Coriobacteriia bacterium. The sequence goes on along the minus strand of JAENWW010000005.1, from coordinate 60,280 downwards.
TCTTCAGGACTGAATACTTCATATGTTTTCGGGTTCTTGATGACGCCGTCCGCATGAATACCGGACTCATGCGCGAACATGTTCGAACCGACGATGGGGCTCCACGCCGAAACCGTGCGACCTGCCGCGCGCATGACGTAATCGGCAACCTCATGGAAGCGCTTCGTGTCGAATTCGAGATCCATTTGCTCGAGATATTTGAGCGCCATGACGACAACTTCGAGCGCAGCATTGCCGGCACGCTCGCCGAGCCCACCGATGGTGACATTGACCCATCCGGCGCCGGCATGCACGCCTGCGATGGCGTTTGCCACAGCCATACCGAAGTCGTTGTGTGTGTGCATTTCGACTTCGAGACCGGTCTCCTCAATGAGGTGCCTGACTATCGAGTAGCAACGGAAAGGCTCCATGACACCGACCGTGTCGCAGAATCGAATACGATCCGCACCTTCTTCTTTGGCAGCCAAGGCGTATTCGAGGAGGAACCCGAGTTCCGTGCGCGAAGCATCTTCAGCGTTGACCGAAACATACACGCCTTCCGATTTCGCATATTGCACCGACTCGCGCATGGAATCGATGACCCATTTGCGGTCTTTCTTGAGTTTTGTCTTAATGTGGATATCGGAAGTCGCCAAAGAAATCGCAACGGCATCCACTCCGCAATCGATGGAAGTTTTGATATCGGGGATAGTCGCACGGTTCCACCCGAGAATCGATGCGTTGAGTCCGAGATGGGCGATGCGCTCGATGGTTTCGGCTTCATCGCCGCCCATGACCGGAATTCCCGCTTCGATTTGATCGACACCGAGCTCGTCGAGCATCTTTGCGATGGTTACTTTCTCATCATTGGTGAAAACAACGCCGGCTGTTTGCTCACCGTCGCGCAGCGTGGTGTCATCGATTTTTACGTGAACGGTGTCAAGTTTTGAATCGATGGGAAGTTCCCAGACCATATGGTCGGCGGCTTCGTCGGCTAAATTACCTTTGAACATTTGATTCATGTTTGCTCCTCGATACTATTCAATTCAAACAGGTATAAAAGGCATATTAATAGGCAATGGTGCAATTCCTCCATTTAATATGCAACTTTTTTATATAAGCGCGGCAGAATACTATTTTATCGCAAAAAGCCCGCGAAGTCATAGACAACTTCGCGGGCGGGCGCCATATGGTGGCTCTCGTAAGCTCGATTATCGAGAAATACGTTGCAAAATGAGCGCCTCCGCGTGGATGCATCGGGCGATCTCGTCTGCATCGACGCTTTCGTTGCCGGAATGCACTTTCGCCTCGGCTTGATCCTCGGGGCCGAACAGCAAGAAAGTCGCTTCGGGAGAAATCTTTTGCAACTCCGAAAGCAACGGAATCGATGCTCCGCAGCCGATGGTCGAGGCCGGCTTTTCGAATGCCTCACCGAGCGCTTCAAGCGCAAGTTCGCCTGTGGAAGTGTCGAGCGACGTTTGGAACGCCGGCGATGCGAGTTCACGGGTAAAGGTGACTTTCGCGGCGAAAGGCGTATGCGAGGATATATGTCGCTTCACGGCATCGAGAACATCACGGGGGTCGTTGCCTGCCGGGTAGCGCACGGCAACTCGTGCCGTGGCTTTCGGAATGATGATGTTGGCCGCGCTCGCCAAACTCGGAACGTCCATGCCGATGACCGTGGCATTGGGGCGTTTCCAGAGACGCGTCGCGATCGAACCGGTACCGACGAGTTCGACACCGGGCAGCAACTCCGCTTGTTCGCGAAACAACTCTTCGGGGAACTCGGCGCCGTCCTCCTCACCGGTTTTTATGCCTTCGATGACGGTGTTGCCTTTTTCGTCATAAAACGACTGAAGAACATTCATCAACGTTACGAGTGCGTCGGGTGTCGGACCTCCGAATATCCCCGAATGCAAGGCGGAAGAAACCGTCTCGACGGTGACATCGACGTTCACATCGCCGCGCAGGCTCGTGGTGAGAATCGGCTCGCCCACCGAAATGTTGCCCGTATCGGCGATGATATACACGTCGGCTCCGAAGCGATTCGGGTCTTGCGCGATATAATCGGCGAGATGACCGTGAGCCTCTTCTTCACCCTCGATACAAACTTTCAAGTTCACATTCGTTATCGCATCAGGCCCGCCCAGCACATGAAGTGCGCCGAGATGCTGCACGATTCCGGACTTGTCATCTGCGGCGCCGCGACCGTGATAGCGTCCGTCGTCACCGCGTGTCAACGTCCAAGGATCGGTCTTCCACTGCTGCTCGTCTTTCGGAGCGGGCTGAATATCGTAGTGAGCGTACAGGAGTACGGTCGCAACATCGCAGGAAACGTGATGCTCTGCCCAAACAGCCTTGAAGCCGGGACCCACCGAGATGAGTTCGGCGCCATCGAACCCTGCCGCACGAAACATTTCCGAGACCGCGTTACCGCAGGCAATAGTGGGCTCATGATCGTATCCTTCGAACGCCAATGAAGGGTACGCGACCAATGTCGCGAGATCTGACAGAGTCGTGCCCATATACTCGGCGATTGATTGTTTGAGATCGGACACAGGAGGCGTTCCTTTCTTATGATTCGTGCGTGATTTTGTAGCACTTATGAATATGCGTGTTTCGCTCGAAGTCCCGCGGCATGGTGCGTTTGGTGATATCTTCGACTTCGAGATTCGCGGCTTTCAGGCTGTCGACATCGATTTTGAATCCGTGCTTGTTGCAAGAGAAGATAATCTCTCCGCCAGTCGATAAGATTTTCCCGAGTTTGATGAGAAGATCCGCATGATCGCGTACCACATCCCATGTGTCATCCATACGCTTCGAGTTGGAAAAAGTCGGGGGGTCGCAAAAAATCATATCGAACGTTCGCCCGGTATCGATCGCCTCATCGACCCACGTCGTCACATCCGCCTGTTCGAACGCTTCGTTGTCCGTCAGTAGATTATTGCGCTGCATGTTGCGTCGCGCGGCATCGAGATAGGTTTTCGACATGTCGACCGTCGTAGTGTTGTGTGCACCGCCGGCCGCGGCGAACACCGAGACCACGCCCGTATAGGCGAACAAGTTGAGAAATGTCTTGCCCTTCACCGAGGCGCGAATCATCGCCCGGACATCTCTGTGATCGAGGAAAATTCCCGTATCGAGATACTCGGTCAAATTCACTTCGAAGGTCAGCCCGCCTTCCTCGACGAACCCGACGATTTGACCTTGCTCGGTACGCTCGTACTGACTCGAACCCCTTTGGCGCTTGCGCTGCTTTACAATGAGATCGCCTTGCGCGGCATCGAACACCTCGGAGCAGACCTCTCGAACTATTTCCATGCGAGCCGCCGCAAGGCGCGGATCGACGTCTGCCGGTGGGGCATACTCGGCCACATGGACCCACGCGCGCCCTTCACTGATACCAACACCGCGATAGATGTCGATGGCACAGTTGAAATCGGGCAGGTCGGCATCGTATATGCGATAGCACGAAATGCCGGCTTTGCGCGCCCACTTCTCATAATGCTTCTTCATTTTTTCGAGGCGGTTTTTGAAAGGTTCGGGATCTATATCGAATTTCGGCGCGATGGTCTTTTCGCCCTTGCCTCCGAATGCGAGCGGATGCTTGAGATCCTCCTGGAACCCGTGCGACTCCGGGGCTGCGACCTCTTGCGCCTCACCGATGCGGTACACGCTCACCGGAGACAAAATCCTTCCGTTGTAGAATTCTTTGACGCGCGTGGGGTTTAACGCAAGCGTTGCGGAAAGTCGACTGTCCGGTGAGATGATCGCCAAAGTCCACCCGTCGAAACGAAGACGGGCGATTTCTGCGATATTGAGATAGATTTCGACCACTTCATCGGTGGAGGCCAAACGCTCTCCGTACGGCGGGTTGAGCGTCACGAGACCGGGATGGGCGAATCCGAGCGGTGGTTGAGCCGCGCGCAAGTCCATGCGGGCGAGAGAAATTTTCGTGTCGAGTCGTGCGCGGCGAATGACGCGCCGTGCGATCTCGATCGAACGTGCATCGTAATCGCTTCCTACAATCGGCGGAATTTTGTCCGCACCTTGTGCGCGACGATTGTTCGCCTCATCGAGCAGGACATCCCACGCCTCCTCGTCATGTTTCAGCCATTTGGAAAAACCCCAGCGGCGGCGCAACAGCCCCGGTGCGATATCGCCGGCAATCATCGCTCCTTCGACGAGAAGCGTTCCCGAGCCGCACATGAAGTCGACGAGAGGACCGCCTTCTGCGGCGATTTCAGGCCAGCCGGCAGTGAGAAGCATCGCGGCGGCAAGCGTTTCCTTCATGGGGGCGACGACCTGGACTCCGTCTTGACGATAGCCTCTTTTGTGCAGCGGCTCGCCCGCCAAGTCGATTGAAATCTTGGCGCGGTTCTGCATGATGAGCACGTTGATGGTCAGTTCAGGAGTGAGCGGATCGACGTTGGGACGCACGTTGAACATTTCGCGGAATCTATCGGCGACGGCGTCTTTCACTTTCACATTGGTGAACTGTGTATTGCGCAAACTTTCGTTGACACCGGTCGATTGCACCACGAGCGTACCGGTGGCGCGCATGTGCTCCTCCCACGGCATCGCTTTAACTCCCGCGTAAAGCGTTTCGGCGGAAGTCGCATCCACCTCGCCCAAAGAAAGCAGCACGCGCGAGGCAAGCCGCGACCACAGACAGATGCGATAGGCGTCTTTGATGGTTCCGGTGAAAAGGACACCGCCGTGTTGCGGACGTACACTGTGAGTCCGCATGGCGCGCATTTCGTCGGCGAGCAACGGCTCGAGGCCGGTCGCACACGTGACGAAGAACGGATAACTGGTAAAAGGTGCGGGCATTAGTTTTCGCCTAAGTACATCAGCATTATCGCCTGCGTGCCGAGAATCTTGCCGTCGTGGTCTTCCGCGAGTTTGACGTAGAGCTCTTTCGCAAGCCGAGTCGCGGGCAGATCGACTCCCATTTCGCTCGCTTGTTCGAGTGCGATTTTCAAATCTTTGATGAAATGCTTCACGTAAAATCCGGCCGCGTAGTCGCCTTTGAGCACACGCGGTCCGTAATTGGAAAGCGACCACGTCTGCGACGACCCGCCGGAAAGCGTCTCGATGACACGCATCGGATCAAGACCGGCCGCCTTGGCGTAGGCAAGTGATTCGGCCATCCCGAGCATGGTGGCGGCGATATTGATTTGGTTCGCCATCTTGCAGTGTTGCCCGCTGCCGGGACCGCCGTGAAGCGCGAAAGACGTTCCCATGACTCTGAAAAGAGGAAGCGCACGGTCGAAGTTTTCTTGCGTTCCGCCGACCATGATGGTCAACGTCGCATTCTTCGCACCCGTATCGCCGCCCGAAACCGGCGCATCGAGCATACCGAGATTGCGCGCCGCAGCCCTATCGGCCAATTTTTCGGCGAGCGACGGAGAGGATGTCGTCATGTCGATAAGGAGTGTACCCTCTCGCGCACTTTCGATAATCCCGTCTTTTCCCGTATAGATTTCCTCGACATCACTCGGATAACCGACCATGGAAATCACCACGTCGGCCTCGGCACTTGCGGAAGCGGGAGAACTCGCCCACGTGGCCCCTCGGGCGATGAGATTATCCGTGCGAGATTTCGTGCGATTGTACACGACAACCTCGTAGCCTGCATCAAGCAGATGCCCTGCCATCGCATTTCCCATGACACCGCATCCGATGAATCCTATTCTTTCCATAACGTCACACACGCCCTAACTTCTCAAGGAGCCATGCCGTATTCTCTCCGAGCTTGCGCATGGTTTCCATGCCCTCCTCGTCGTTTTCTTTCACAGCGCCGATCGGTGCACCGAGACCGACGTTCCAATAGGAGGAACCGACGGTGACCATCTCGCTGATAGTAAAAAGATGATTGATGGTGTCGAACGTGTGAATCGCACCGCCGCGTCGTGCGGTGACCACGGCCGCTCCGACTTTGCGGCGGAGAAGCCCTCCGTTCGCCATCGCGACATATCCGATGCGATCGATGAATGCTTTCATCTCAGTGGACACATCGCCGAAATAGGTCGGCGATCCGAGAAACAAAACATCCGCCTCCCAGACTTTCCCCATGATTTCAGCGATGAAATCCTTGCGCCCGTGGCAGGCACGGTCCCTCTTCTCCTTGCATTTGCCGCAGGCCGTACAACCGCGCACATCCTCGGCTGCAAGTGACACCATCTCACACTCGTGCCCGACCGCCTCCAGCGGAGCGAGAGCGGCGACAAGCATATCGTGGGTGTTGCCCTTTTTCCGAGCCGAACCGTTGATCGCCAGTATTTTCATCTTTTTACCTCACTGCTCTTTATCGTTTTTGCTCCCGCGGCACGCATCTGTGCGATGGCACGTTTGCCATCGCCCTCCTCCGCATTCACCGCACGGGTTGCATCCTCTATCAGCGTAACATCGAAACCGAGGTGCAGAGCGTCGAGCACGCTGAACTTCACACAATAATCGAGAGCCAAACCACACACGAAAATCTTCGAAATGCCGCAGTCACGCAAATATTCAGCCAGTCCGGTGTCGTTTTGCCCGTTGTTATCGAAAAATGCGGAATACGAATCGACGAGTGGGTCCATCCCTTTGCATACGAATTTCGTGAGGGGGCCGTTGCGCAATTCCTCGGCCAACTCGGCGCCGACCGAATTCTGCACGCAATGATCGGGCCACAACATTTGGGCGACACCGTCGACTTCGACGACATCCCCGAGAGCACGTCCTTCATGCGAAGAAGCGAATGAGACATGCCCTTTCGGGTGGTAATCGATGGTGGCGATGACCGAATCGAATTCATCCATGAGACCGTTGATCACCGGGAGCACCTCATCCCCTCGCGGAACGGCGAGCGCGCCTCCGGCTAGAAAATCATTTTGGACATCGACTACCAAAAGCGCCTCATCACTCATATGAGCCTCCGTTTCCTCTGCTGCGTGCTTCTTCGAGGAGACGGTTGCGCACATCATACAGCGATTGTTCGAGCCCGACTGGATAGGTGTGCGGATTCAGAAAACGTAGCTGCGTCTCATGCAGATGACGTATGCCTTCATGAGCTCGCGCCTGGACTTGGCGAATGGTCGGCAACTCATACACGAGCCTTCCGGACTCAAACATCGGAATCAACAGTTCCCAGTAGACCGCTTCGGTCTCGAAGCGCTTTCTCCTCATTGAGTCGAAGGGGTCCACCATAACCGCAGCCGCGGATTTCGGAGCATTCTGCAGATCGTACACCATATCTCCGGCATAGCTTCCGTCTTCTCGCACATACCGACGAACTCCGTGAATTCCCGGAGTCGTGATTTTGTTCGCTTGTGAGGATACTTTGATGCGCGGCGACCATGTTTCATCGCCCTGTTTACGGATGGCCGTCAATTTATAAACTCCCCCGAGTGCAGGCTGGTCGAATGCGGTGGCCATCTTCGTGCCGACTCCCCACACGTCTATGGGCGCGCCCTGATCTTTCAGCGAGGAGATCGTGTATTCGTCAAGTTCATTGGAGGCGAAAATCTTCGCATGCGTTAGCCCCGCATCATCAAGCATTTTCCGCGCCTCTTTCGAGAGCCATGCAAGGTCGCCCGAGTCGATACGGATTCCCACAAAATGCTCCCCGCGCGCCTCCATCGCACGTCCCGACTCGATGGCGTACTTCACCCCGCGCAGCGTGTCATAGGTGTCGACGAGGAGCACCACGTTATTCGGCGATGTTTCGACATAGGCGTCAAACGACTCTTTCTCAGAATCAAACGCCATAATCCACGAGTGGGCGTGCGTACCGGCGACCGGTATATCGTAGACTTGCCCGGCGAGAGTGTTCGAAGTGGCGGCACAACCTCCGATGAACGAGGCACGACTCGCCATGAGACCGCCGTCGGGACCTTGCGCACGCCGCAACCCGAATTCCAAAATCGCGTCCCCTTTCGCGGCGATATTGCACCTTGCGGCCTTCGTCGCGACAAGCGTTGAAAAGTTGATTATGTTCAAGAGCGTCGTTTCGACGATTTGGCACTGTTCAATGGGACCCGATACTTTGAAAATCGGCTCGCGCGCAAAAATAACCGTTCCTTCTTCGACGGCTTCGACGTTGCACGCGAATTTCATCTCTTTGAGATGCTTGAGGAAGACATCGACGAAAAGGTGTGTTCCGTCGCCGGCTTCGAGCGTCGCGAGATAAGCGATATCGTCATCCGTAAAACCGAAGTTATCCAAGAATTCGATTGCGGGCTCGATTCCCCCCGCAATGGCGAAGCCACCCGAAAAGGGATTTTCACGGAAAAATATCGTGAAGTTCGCCTCGAGATACTCTTTTCCTGAAAGAAAATAACCTTGCGCCATCGTCAGTTGATAAAGATCAGTGAGCATGGGGTCGACAATCGGTTTTTGTTTCATCATTTGCTCCGAATACTGTTCTCTTATGAAGAATTACTGCGAATAACCTGCGAACGCCTACCCCTGTAGCTTGCGCCTCAATACCTCGTTGATGACTTTCGGGTTGCCTTGTCCCTGCATTTCGCGCATGACTTGGCCGACGAAAAAGCCGATGAGTCCTTGCTTTCCCCCACGATATTCCTCCACCTTGTCGAGATTGGCGGCCATGATCTTATCGACGACATCTTCGATGGCACCTGAATCCGATACCTGTTTCATACCTTTTTCTTCAACGATGAGCGCAGGCATTTTGCCGGACTCGACCATGGCGAGAAAGACATCCTTCGCCTGTTTGGAAGAAATCGTTCCGTCATCCACCAACGTGACGAGTTGACCGATGTGAGCCGGCGTGACCTTGTTCTCGAGAACACCGAGCCCACTCGCATTCAAGTAAGCCGAATAGTCGTTGAGCACCAGATTGCTGACTGCTTTGGCGAGTTTCGGTGAACAGGCGGCGACCGCCTGTTCGTAGAACGTGGCCATATCGAGATCGGACGTCAAAACGAAGGCATCGAAATTCGGCAGACCGTACTCTTTGATGAAGCGGGCTTTGCGCGCATCGGGCAGTTCGGGGAGGCGTGTCTTGACGGTCTCGACGAATTCTTCAGAAAACTCGAACGGAACCATATCCGGCTCGGGAAAATAGCGATAATCGTGCGCTTCTTCTTTACTGCGCAAAGTGCTCGTGACCTTCGCCGCGTTATCATAGTGGCGCGTTTCTTGAATGATGGTTCCTCCGGCGTCGAGAATATCGGCCTGACGAACTATCTCATAGGCGAGCCCGTCATGCAGCGTTTTGAATGAATTTATATTTTTGAGTTCCGCCTTTGTTCCGAGTTCGGTTTCTCCGCGCTTACGAACGGAAATGTTGGCATCGACGCGAAGGGAACCTTCTTCCATGCTGCAGTCGCTGACACCCAGCGAAAGCCAAGTGAGGCGGAGCTTTTGGGCAAAACGGCGCGCCTCCTCCGGTGTACGCAAATCGGGTTCGGAGACAAGTTCCATGAGTGGCGTTCCCGCACGGTTGAAGTCCACCAGCGACTTGGTCGCACCAGCGATTCTCCCTTCGGAGCCGCCGACATGGATCATTTTCGCCGTATCCTCTTCGAGATGGATACGCGTGATGCCTATTTTGGCCGTGTAGCCGTCCGAAGTGACCTCGACATTTTCTGCCGTGTCCCTATCGAGACGCTCCGCGACACCCTCTTCATCCACATCGATGAACACTTGTCCATCGACACAGAAAGGAAGGTCGTATTGCGAAATCTGATAGTCCTTCGGCATATCGGGATAAAAATAGTTTTTACGATGGAACATGCTGCGCCGTGCAATCGAACAATTCGTCGCAAGACCGGCCAGCACCGTCCACTCGACTGCCGCTTTGTTCGGAACCGGGAGTGCTCCGGGAAGTCCGAGGCAAACGGGGCAGACCCGTGAGTTCGGTCCTCCTCCGAAAGCTACCTCGCATCCGCAAAACATCTTCGTTTTAGTCGCAGTGATCTCGGTATGGATCTCAAGCCCGATAACCGCCTCGTAACGCTCGAGTACTTCGAATAAACGATCCTTTGCCATAACGACTACTTTCCTTTCACAGGGTACTTATCGTGCACCGTTCACGGGTGCATAAAGCAAAACGGACATGCCTAATCTATATGAGCTTCGACCGGCGGGAAACTGTTGCACCACCGTATTATTGCCGTTGTTCGAACTGTCGGCCGCCACCACGACAGGTACGAGACCGATGCTCGTGAGTTCTTGCTGTGCTTGGGACACGGATTCTCTCAAGACATCGGGGACTATGACCGTCGAAGAAGGCCCGACCGACATGAGGAGCCCCACCGAATCGCCTTTTTGAAGGATTGTATTTTTAGAAATCGGCATCTGCGCGATAACGTTTCCCGCAGGCACGTCACGGTCGGTCGCATAGACGGTCTGAACGCTCAAACCCGCCGAAATTATTATTTTTTGCGCATCGGCGGACGTAAGACCGACAACATCGGGCACGCTCGTTTGTGCAACCGAGCTCGGTTTTGACACGAGCAGTTGGACGACGGTGCGGGGAGACACCGCACTTTGAGACGAAGGCGTTTGCACGACGACTTCATTCGCATTGCCGAAACTCGTGGAGGCGTAATATATCGTCGGGTTCAGACCCTTGCTCCGCAAAACACTCCCGGCCTCGTCGGCGCCCAGTCCGAGAACGCGTGGCACCGCTATCGTATCCGAATATCGACCGGAGGAAATCAATACCGTGACGCTCGTTGTGGCAGCGACCGCCGTCTCCGATACCGGCAACTGTCCGACGACGTGCCCTTTCGAAATCGTATCGCTGTAAGTACTCACATTCACCATTGAAAGTCGGCTGTCGGTGAGCGCCGTCTGAGCCTCTTTCTCGGTCATACCGGTGAGGCTGGGAACGCTTGTCATATCGCCGGCTTTGGCGATGACGAGCGAGACTTTCGTACCCTTTACCACCCGGATATCGACTCGTGGATCCTGATTCACCACCGTACCCTCTTCGACGCCGGTCACCTCCCGTTCGGTCATATCACCGAGTGCAAGACCTTGTGCATTCAGCGTGTGGATGGCTTCAACGGACGATTTGCCCACAAGATCGGGCACGGAAACGGACGGAGCTATGACGAACTTATAGAGCAGAATACCGGCGACAATCAAAACGATGAGCCCGCCGACGACGAATCCGCGATAAAGACCGGTCCGATCGGGCTGATTGTCCGGATCGTAATCCACCCCTTTGCCGAAAATTCCACCGGGGAGTTTGAAAAGATGGGAATCAAGATCGGGCATCGGATTGGGGTCGGCATCAAGTATCTCTTCTTGCACGGGAAGAACGACATCGATCTCATGGCGGAGTCCGACGAGAGCGCCTTCGATGACCCTGTCGTCGTCTTGCGAGATCGAGACGACGGGAAAAGTGCCATTCGTCGATTCCTCATCGGGGACCTCCCCGAGCACGGTCGACGTGGTCAAAGGTTGCGGCAACGGGTCTACGACCTCTTCGAGAAGTTCGGCGGAACGTTCGTTCCTCGGCTCTATGACGCTCTGTATTTTTTCCCAAAACTTCACTGTCGTTATTCCCTTTTAGCCGAGCCGAGCAGGAACTGAGTCGAACTTGAATAGTTCTTCAAGCGTGCTCGCAACCGTGAGCACCTTCGACTCCTCGAAGTAGTTTCCGATGAGTTGAAGTCCCATGGGCATGCCGTCTTTTTTCGAACATCCCATGGGTATCGAAAGCCCCACATTGCCCGCGAGATTGACGGGAATGGTGAAGACATCCGAGAGATACATGGAGAGCGGATCGGCTGTTTTCTCGCCGAGCTTAAAAGCGGTGGTCGGAGTGGTCGGCATCAAAATGACATCATAATCGGCGAATGCCTTGTCGAAATCCTGTTTAATGACGGTGCGTGCTTTTTGAGCTTGACCGTAGTAGGCATCGTAGTAGCCTGCTGAAAGAGCATAGGTGCCGATCATGATGCGGCGGATGGTTTCGGGTCCGAAGCCCAGAGAGCGCGAGCGCATATACAAATCGAGCACATCGGTCGCATCATCAACGCGAAGACCGTAGCGAATACCATCGAGGCGGGCGAGGTTGCTCGAAGCTTCGGCAGGTCCCACGATATAGTACGCGCTGAGCCCGTATTCGGCGTTCGGCAAGGTGACTTCGCCGACATGGGCGCCGGCTGCCGCGAGTTGCTCGGCGGCGTTAAGGACACCTTCTTTTATCTCGGGGTCGAGCCCGGCGATATCAAGCATATCGGTTGCAACGGCGATTTTCATACCTTTGACATCTTTTTTCAGAGCCCGCGTGAAATCCTCGGGTTCGCGAACGACGCTCGTCGCATCGAAACTGTCTTTTCCTGAAATCGCATTGAGCACAAGCGCACAATCTTCAACCGTTTTGGAAAACGGACCGATTTGGTCCAGCGATGAGGCAAAGGCGACACATCCGTAGCGAGAAACGCGACCGTAGGTCGGCTTGAGCGCAACGGTTCCGGTGAATGCACCCGGTTGCCGAATCGATCCGCCCGTATCGGAACCAAGCGTGGCAGAAACCATGCCTGAGGCGACCGCGGCCGCCGATCCGCCGGAAGACCCGCCCGGAACCCTGTCTGTGTCCCACGGATTCTTGGTGGGACCGAAGGCGGAGTTTTCCGTGGATGAGCCGAAAGCGAATTCATCCATATTGAGTTTTCCGAGAGGAAGCGTATTCACGTCGAGAAGCTTGCGAACCGCGGTGCAATCATACATCGACTCATACTTCTCCAGCATGCGGGAAGAACAGGTCGTACGCGTACCGAGTAGGTTCATGTTGTCTTTAAAGGCAACCGGCGCGCCCGCCAAAGGTCCGAGCTCATCGACGGTTGCCCCTGTAGCGATTTTCGCATCGAGCTCATCGGCAGCTTTATAAGCAAGCTCAGGCGTCACCTGGTTGAATGCATGCAGACTCTCATCGAGTTGCTCTATGCGGTCGAGAGCGCTTTGCGCGACCTCTCGGGCCGAAACCGTTTTCGAAGTGACGAGTGCGGAAATTTGGGCCGCGCTCAAGGCGGCTATATCGACGCGCGACATTACTCGCCACCTCCCGGACCGACGATACGGGGTATGAGGAAAGCGTCTCCCTCGCGAGCCGGGGCGTTCATCAGCGCAGTCTCGACGGAGAAACCGGGGACGATTTCATCTTCTCGCATGGAGTTGACCATGGGCACCGGATGGGTCATCAGTTCAACCCCTTCGAGGTCGAGCTTCGAAATCTGCTCGATATGCCCGAGAATCGAATTCAATTCGCCCTCGAGCTTCTCAATCTGGTCGTCACTTAACCCGAGACGCGCCAGTAATGCAACATGGCGCACCTCTTCATTCGAAAGCGACATCCGGCAAACACCTTCCTTAAAAAATTATGTCAGTGGCACGGTAATTTTTATGAGCATAGTAATTTTCCATGATACCGTACCTCAAACTCAGTGGGGCGATTTCGCACTGAATTCGCACTATAAAATATCTGATTGTGGAGAGACTCGAGCCGGCTGATCACAGATGTGTTTTCGAAGCGACATAAAAGGCCGCGGCTACCAGTGTCGCGTTATAAAACGCATGGAGCACGATTGCGGGCCAAAGCGTAGTACACTTGCGAGCCAAATATCCGGTTGCCATTCCGAGAACGAGGTTGAGCGAAAAAGCCCACCATGACAGGTGATACAGCGAAAACGCGAGACTGCTCAAAAGTACGGCCGCCCACCCGGGCATGGCAGATGAAAACCATTCAAGCAAAACACCCCTGAAAATCAGTTCTTCAACGAAAGGCGCGAGCAAAACGATGCTGACGACCGCAAGAATCAGGCCGAATCCCGAGTTTCCGAACAATTCGACCAAGCCGTTTGTTTGAGGAGGATGCCATCCGATATTTTGCGTGAGAAGAGCCCACCCTATACCGAGCGCACGAAGAGCGATGAGAAAACCGGCTATCAATGCCGCACTTGAAGCGATACCGGCGATTTTCGATGAATCGGCATCGGACGCGTCCACGTCGGGCTCGTGCCTCAAACGGTATTTGACGGTGAACTTGGCCCTGTGGCGATACGCGATATAAGAAAGCGCGATGATCTCGACACCGTAAAACAGCACTGTCAAGCCCGTGCGAATACCTGTCTGCCCCGCACGCGGCATGAGGGTGACCAATTGATTTCGCAAGAGACCCGCCGAAATAAGCATGGAGAACATGAGGAGCACGCCCAACAGCAGCGCATCACTTCCGCTACGGGCGGACTTCTCAGGCGGAGCAACCACGCGAGAGCGCTGTACCGGCGAAGAGCGGTCGAGATTTTGCTTACTCATCGGCAACACCGGGTTCTTGTTCGTCAACAGCTTTTCCGAGGAGTTCCTCGAGACCGTCTTCATCAAGCACCGTCACACCCAATGCAAGCGCTTTATCGTATTTCGAGCCGGGTGCCTCGCCGGCAACCACATACGACGTTTTCGCCGAAACGCTCCCCGATACCTTGCCCCCCCGTGCCTTCAGCTCTTCGCCGGCTTGCGTTCGAGAAAACTTGGTCAGCGTACCGGTGAGGACGAATGTTTTACCCGCGAGGGTTTGCGGGAGTTTTTCCGCCGGCACGCCGGACAGATCGACACCGACACGGATGAGATCGGCGAGTACTTTTCGATTGGAATCCAGCGAAAAAAAGTCGCAAACCGCTTCGGCGATTTTAGGACCGATGCTCGGAATGGCGCTTAACTCTTCGGGTGTCGCCGCCGATATTTCCGAAATGCCGCCCAGTTCCTCGACGAGCAATTCGGCCACCGTCGCCCCGACGTGACGTACACCGAGGCCGAAAAGCAACTTTGACACAGCCCTGTGCTTTGAGCCTTCGATGTTGTCGAGAACCTTCTGCGCCATAACCGTTCCGAACGCAGCCGGAGTCCCGTCCTGTTTGATGCGACCGAGATCGAGATCGGCCAGCTGATCGAGCGTGAGCGCATAAAAGTCGCTCACCTTGCACACAAGCCCCGACTCGATGAGTTTTGCAATCGTCTCGGTACCGAGTCCCTCGATGTCGGAGGCCCCTCTGCTCACCCAATGGCTGAGACGTTCCTGGAGCTGCGCCGGACACGCACTGTTTTCACAACGGAGCGCGGCTTCGTCTTTATCTCGGTGAACGGGAGAACCGCAACTGGGACACACGGTCGGCATCACGAACGGGTACTCCTCGCCGGTGCGCAGACCCTCGATCGGACTCTCGACTTCGGGAATCACATCGCCGGCCTTATGAACGACGATGGTATCGCCTATTAAAATACCCTTACGGACGATTTCATCCTCATTGTGCAACGTCGCACGGGAAATCGTCGAACCGGCAACCGACACCGGGTCGAATTCGGCAACGGGGGTGAGCACACCGGTACGCCCCACCTGAATGCGTATTTCTCGAAGAACCGTCGTTTTTTCCTCGGGAGGAAACTTATAGGCAATCGCCCACCGCGGCGCGCGAGCGGTGAACCCGAGCTCCTCTTGAATGGCGAACGAGTCGACCTTCACGACGACTCCGTCAATCTCATAAGGTAGATCGAAGCGAGTCTCCAGAGCTTTTTTACAAAACTCGCGTACCTCCGCGGCGCTCCGGCAGACTTTGACATCGGGATTGACGTGAAAATGCGAATCGGAAAGAAGTTGCAAGAACTCCGACTGCGTCGCCGTGAGAAGACCTTCGTCGCCGCGCGCATACATGAACGTCGCCAAATCCCGCGAGGCCGAAATACGCGGATCCTTTTGGCGCAACGAACCTGCCGCCGCATTGCGCGGATTAGCAAATGTCTGATGGCCTTTTTCTTCCTGCGCCTTATTGATGGCGTCGAAGCTCTTCTTGGGGAGGTACACCTCGCCACGCAATTCCACCGATGCCAAATCCGCAAGCTTGCCCTCGGCGAGTCGCAGAGGGATATCTTTTATGGTGCGCACGTTGGCGGTGACATCTTCGCCCCGGGTACCGTCTCCGCGTGTCGCCGCGCGAACCAGTATCCCGTTTTCATAGGTCAAAGCGATGGAGGAACCATCAATTTTCAGCTCGGCTATGAACTCGACGCCTTCCTTGGAGCCGTCGAGGGCCTCAAGTGTTCGAGTGAGCCAAGCGTCGAGCTCGTCGAAGTCCATCGCGTTGCCCAGCGAATACATCCTGGTCGCATGATGCACGGATGCAAACGACTCGACAGGTGCGGCGCCGATGCGCTGCGTCGGTGAATCGGGCGTGATGAGATGGGGATATTTCGCCTCGAGTTCGGTCAACTCACGAAGCAGTGAATCATACGTCGCATCCGAAATCGAGGGCGCATCTTTCGCATAGTAGAGATAGGAATGTCGATCGAGTTCACGGCGCAACTCTTCGATGCGAAGTTCGACATTCGAAGGAGGATTCGCACCCTGCTGCGCGCTTATTGATGAATCATTATGTAGGGAGAACAAATCGCTCATGAGAGTTTGGACGCCGTTACAAGTGCAGCGGCTTTCACGACCTCGCTTAACGTGGGATGGGCGAACACATTGGATCCGAGCTGCCCGACGGTCACGCCCGCACACATTGCGTTCGACACCTCGGTGATGAGCTCCACGGCCTCAGCTCCGACGATTTGAGCGCCAAGTATTCGTCCACTCGACTTTTCAGCAACGATTTGTGCGAAGCCGTCTTTTTCTCCGGCGGAAAGCGCCTTGCCGTTGCCGGCGTACTTGGCGACTCCGGTCACGGCTTCGACGCCTTGCGCTTTCGCCTTATCGGCGGTCATTCCGACGACGCCGACTTCGGGGAACGTATACACACAGCCCGGGACCACATTGAGATCGACGAGTTCTTCGGGCGCCCGATTCTCGAGTGCATTCAAAGCGTTGCGTGCGGCAGCGATTCCTTCGGCCTCTGCAACGTGAGCGAGCATCATGCCGGCGATCGCGTCGCCGACAGCGTATATATTGGGCTTGTTCGTCTGAAAAAATTCGTTCACTTTCACGGCACGACGATCGAATTCGATACCGACCTCCGCGAAACCGAAACCTTGTGTGTTCGGGATGCGGCCGACGGCGCTCATCAAGACATTTGCATCAAGCGTTTCGCCGTTTGACAACGTCGCACGAACACGATCGGGAGCGATTTCTTCGACCTTATCGACCGAGGTTTTCAAATACAAGTCGATTCCCTGCTCTTTGAGGGCACCGGCCAGCGTGCGCGTGACGCGCTTATCATTGCCGGGAAGCAAGGACTCGGAAAGCTCGACGACGCTGACTTTGCAACCGAACGATGCATACGCGCAGGCGAATTCGACACCGATGACGCCGCCGCCGATGATGATGATTTCTGCGGGAATCTCTTTAAGTGCCACCGCATCGTCGCTCGTCCACACATTTTTGAGCGTATGGTCGATTCCGGGAAGTCTGAGAGGAACCGATCCGGTTGCAAGGATAATCGCATCGGCGACAAACGTTTTCGTCGACGAGCCATCTTCGGCGGGTTGTTCGAGCTTCACTTCAATAGTGGTCTCTGTGACAAGCGTTCCCTCTCCGTAGACGACCTCGACTTTGAGGCGTTTGGCGTTTTGGACGATTTGACCGACCAACTCGTCGACGACCCCCTCTTTGCGAACGCGCAGACGATCGACATCGACACGCGCAGGCTCGATGTCGATGAGTCCGAGCCTGCCGGCTTGGACGGTTTCATTGATGACGGCCGCGGTGCGAAGAATCGTCTTGGTCGGAATACAACCGACATTCAAACATGTTCCGCCGAGACGACGGCGTTCGACCAAAGTCACCTCTGCTCCTCGCTCAGCCGCTTCGAATGCAGCCGCGTAACCACCGGGTCCTCCACCGAGAATTACCATCTTCTTCGCCACGCTGCAACACCCTTCCCATCGAAATCATACCTACCGTTTAAAATTCTCGAACATCTGTCCGTTTCGAGAAATCATACCTCACTTCATTTTGAAACGACACCGGCTTCGCGCAAAATCCCGACACCCGTTTCGATATCACCGAGCGGCATCATGTGGATACCGTCGGCGACTTCAAAAAGAACCTTCGCCTGCTCGATTGCAATACGCACCGAGGTTTCATAGGGATCCTTCGCCGAAATTATTTCACGGGCAACCGAGTCGGAAACCATCAGACCGGCCAACCGGTTGTTGATGAAGTTGATCGTTCGTTCGCTTTTCAGCAAAAGAACACCGGCTATGACGTGCGCACCCATATCTTTGATCTCAAGCACACGCCGCGCGAACACCTCGATATCCATGCACGCTTGCGTTTGAAAAAAGCGCGCACCCGCATCGATTTTGCCGGCAATGCGTCGTTTCTGGATATCCCACGGCTCGGCTTCGGGAAAAGCGGCCGCCCCGACATAAAAGTCCGTCGCCCCGTCAATCGGGTTACCGTTCATGTCGTGGCCCTCGTTGAGGTCGCACGCGACCCTGATGAGTTGCGTCGAATCGATGTCGAACACTCCCTTAGCCTGCGGATGATCGCCTGCGTGGGGGTTGTCGCCGGTAACGGCGAGGAAATTCTCGAGCCCATACGTCGATGCCGCGAGCAAGTCGGATTCGAGCGCGAGACGATTCCTGTCACGACACGTTTGCTGGAACACCGGTTCGACGAGACCGGTATCGAGCGTGAGGCGAGAGGCAGCCAACGCGCTGAGATGGAGCGTCGCCCCCTGATTGTCGGTTATGTTGACGGCGTCGGCCACCGATGCATATGCTTTGACCTCTGCCAGCATCCTGTCGCAGTTATTTCCGCGCGGAGGAGCGACTTCGCCGGTTATGACAAACTCTCCCACCTCGAGCTTTTCTCGAAATCTTCCCATTATCGCTCCCCTTGTGTTCGGGCGGTATTTTTCTCCCCGGATTCGGATCTATCCGACAAGCTTTTACGAACACGCGGCTTCCGAATATTCACATGTCCCGGTTTCAGGCTCACCCCGTAGTTCTTCGGCGGCAGAGAAATGGGCTGCAAACGATGCTGTTTTTCAAGCCTCCGCTGGATACGCACATGGGCACACTCATGGTCGGGTATCACTTCACACATACCGTCCCACATACCGCCGCACGGACCGTTGAGCAATCCTTTGGGACACTGGGTCAGCGGGCAGATGCCCGCAGTCTTATCCAATATGCAATCCCCGCACATCCGGCACCGCTCCGAAAACTCACCTTGGCGTACGATGGCGCCCAAAAAAACACTGTCGAGCGCGGGAAAGACCGGCACATCGACGAACTCGGCGACGGTTTGGACTCCCGATCCGCATGCGAAGACGATGACTGCATCGGCCTCACGTATCACCTCGGCGTTCTTGCGAATGGTGGAACGAGTGCCCCCGACGTTACAGGTGATTTCCGTACCGACCGTATGGCCGAGCACCGTATAGCCCGCCTCTTGAAGTTTTGCGGCCGCCGCGAGCAGTTCGGGCTCACCGCCGGTTTTGGCCACGGTCGCGCAGGAGCCGCAGCCCACCAGAAAGACGCTCTCGGCATCTACATCGCGTAAGTTGGAAAGGATATGGTCGAACTCTTTGGGCGTGGTGATAATCACTGATGCACCTTTAGGCTTTCTTAATCGTGGCGCCGACCATTTCAACACATTCGGGCGCATTCGCCGAATAATAAGCTCCGATCTGTGCAGCCCACTCGGGGGTGACGACCGCACCTCCGACTAACACAGGAATATTCGGAAAGCGCGAAACGACGAGCTTTTTCGTCGCTTCCATGGAGGGTAGCGTCGTGGTCATAAGTGCCGAAAGACACACGGCATCGGCAGTTGTGGCGGCTTCTAAAATCGTTTCGGGAGCGACATCGACACCGAGGTCGTGCACCTCGAAACCCTGTGATTCGAGCAACGATATGCAGATGTCTTTGCCGATCGAGTGGATGTCGCCTTTCACCGTCGCGAAAACGACACGCCCTTTCGTCGAAGCGGCCGCATCGGTCGAGTTCAAATACGATTTCGCACGAGCGACACCGGCTTTCATCGCATCGGCGGCGGCCATCAACTGAGGGAGGAACACCTCTCCTCGTCCGAAGCCGTCCCCGAGATGCTTGATCGCCGGAGTCAAAACATCACCGATGATTTCAGCCGGCGTAAGCCCTTGTTCGATGAGTACGTCGACATGCGCCGGGGCACCTTGCGCGTCTCCTTGAGAGATGGCACGGCGCAACTCGACCTCCGGGTCATATGCGGCGTCGGTAGGCCGGCGAGCCTCTTCGGCAGACGTCGAACCTTTCCCCCTCTCGAGTGCGCGTTCGAGCAGCAGGCTGAATTCACGACGTGCGGTCGTAGCATGCGAAACTCCGTTTTCGCGCCCCGAATTGATAGTCCTCACGGCTTCTGAAATGAGCGAATCGTTGGGATTCACAATCGCACAATCAAGCCCGAGAGAGGCGGCCGCGGTCAAAAATGCGGCATTGAGCACTCCGCGCATAGGTAGCCCGTGGCTGACGTTGGATACACCGAGCATCACATTGAGCCCGGCCTTTTTCACAAGCGCCGTCGCGTCAAGCGTGACTTCCGGAGCATCGGGGTCGGCCGCGGCGGCCATGACCAAAGAGTCCACCAGCAAATCTTTGTCGGGAATCCCGAGGCCGTTTGCAATGACGCGCACATGCTCGACCACGGCGAGGCGCCCTTCGGCAGTTTTGGGTATACCGTTTTCATCGAGCGCGAGCACCACAAGCGCCGCTCCGTATTTTTTAGCCAACGGCAATACCGCCTCATAGGACTCCGGCTCGCCGTTGACGCTGTTGATGAGTGCTTTGCCCGGGTAGATGCGAAGTGCCGCCTCGAGCGCCGCATAGTCGGTGGTATCGAGGACCAGCGGAGTATCAATGACGCCGGTCAGCGCAGCGACTGCTTTGGGGAGCATCTCACACGCGTTCACGCCTGCGGCACCGACATTCACGTCGAGCAAATCCGCATGTGCCTCGCTTTGCTGCGCACCGTAACGGCGCACGATGCTCATCGAACCGGCGAGCAAACTCTCTTTCAGTTCGGGCTTCCCCGTCGGGTTGATGCGCTCGCCGATTACCCGCAGGGGACCGGCACCGATTTCAACGTAAGCACGAGACGAAGCGACGACCGTCGTTGAAAACCCGCGCGGAACCTCGACACAATATTTTCCACTGATCTCAATCGCAATCGCTCCCGTGAATTTCGGGGTAGTACCACAACATGAACCGACACCGGCAAGACCGGCCTCGCGAGCCAAAATCGCAAAACGCGCCATTTCATCGGGCGTTCCGGGAAACACCGTTTTTCCCCTGAAGTCGAGAGTCGGAATCCCTGCATTCGGCTGCGCGAATACGGGCAACGTGGTGGCCTTGACCATGGCGCGCGCGTTATCAATCATATGCTCGGGTCCGACGCCGCAGTTCATGCCGACGGCATCGGCTCCGGCCGCCTCCAAAATAATGGCGGCTGTAGCGGAGTCGGTTCCCGAAAGGTCCATGCGGCCGTTTTGTCCGAACGTGCCGCAAGCGATCACGGGAAGGTTCGAAACCGATTTGCAGGCAAGAACCGCCGCACGCAATTCGGCGATATCGGTGAATGTCTCAAGCAGAAACGCATCGGGATTCTCAGATGCGAGGGCACGCGCCTGCTCGGCGAAAAGGGCGAATACCTCCTCGAAGGGAACGGTACCCAAAGGCTCCATCACCAAGCCGGTCGGCCCCATGTCAGCCAGAATGTGCGGTGCACCGCCCGACCGGGCGAGGCGGACGCCCGCGCGGTTTATCTCCTCGAGTTGATTTTCGAGATTAAACTCCGCAAGCTTGGTTCGCGAACCCCCGAATGTGTTCGACGTGGCACAGTCGGACCCGGCCATATGGTAAGAAGTGTGGATTTGCTGAATCATGTCGGGCTCGACGATATTCAAGAACTCGGGACAGGTCCCCGGCTCCATGCCGGCTCGCTGAAGCATGGTTCCCATGGCTCCTTCGAGAACCAGTATGTCTTTCCCAAAACGCACTTGGATATCAGGCATCGGTATCCTCCTCATTTTCTCGCGCGTCGAGCTCCAAGCGATTCTGAACGTAAGAACCCGTCAAAAACCACATGAACGCCACCCACCCGAATCCGAACGCCAATAGCTCGAGCAGCGTGCCGAACCCGTTGACGGATATATACGTTTTCATCTGACTGGAGAATAACCCATAAGCGGCGATACCGAGCGTCACGACCCAAAACGCAAGGCCGAGATTCCGGTGATAGCTATGGGCTGCTTTCCCGCGCATTTTCGCACCGATGATAAACGTGGCACAATAGGCGATTCCCACAAACAGAAACCAAACGAATCCCATTTGGATAAAGCGCATGAAACTGTCGGTGGTACCGGGAAGACTCATCGTGTTGCCCCTTTTTATGTCCAATGATGGAAGTGTCCTCTATTTTAACATTGCGCACCTCAAACTTCGCTAATTACGCACGTTTATCGAAAGGATCGGAAAAGCCAAAGTTTATCCACCAACTCTCCACGTTCGTTTCATGCTCACTACAAAGCTTCCTGCCATACTGATGGTGCGGGACGAATTCCATTTGCACCCCCCTTTGCAAATTACCCGCGCACATACAGGCACCGATGGTGCCACCATATCCCCCTCCCTTGTTTGGATCGACCCCTTCAAAAAAGGGGTCGATCTGCGTTTTATAAAACCTATCAATCACTAGGTGAAACGGCCTTTTTGTACTAGAATAAAAGGAGACGTTTCGGGTTGATTAATGCTTGTATATCCATGAGGAGTACTAAGTGAAAATCGTAGCCATCGACGCCGGCCGAGGACACTGCAACGTAAGTCGCTCAGTCGAAGTCGCCGCACAAGCGGCGGAGCAAGCGGGAGCATACGTTCAACGATTCAATTTGCGCGATCTGCGCATTCGTCCCTGCACCAACTGCCACCTGTGCATCACTGGCGACGGGTGCAAAGTCCACGATGATCTCGAAATACTGAGTGCTGCGATTTCTCAATCCAACGGTATTATCTTCGGTATCCCCGATTCGAGAAAACGACGCGCACAAGAGTGCAACAGCATGCTCGATCGTCTCTCGAGTTATTTCGGTGACAAAGGACAACTCAAACTCCCGGGATTCACCGATACCTCGGTGCCTCAAGTCCCCCTCGCACAAGCGACGAAACGCGCGGTTATAATCACCGCAACACGATCCGAAACTCCGATTGCAACGTTCTTCAGCGCATCACGCGGGACCATCCGTGAACTTCGCTCGACACTCGCCGCGACGAGCATCTCGCCCATCGGGTCTCTCGAAGTCAGCGATCGGCTGCAAAACGGTCGCCTCACGGCCGATGACATGAACAGAGCCACCTCGTTGGGACGCATCTTGGCAGGCAGATTCTAGGTCCCGCCTTAGCCCCCCGCTATCGCTACTTTCAAACCTCGACTTTCGCAAAGACTACCGCCCGAGCAGCATATCCATCACCTGTTTGCCCGGATCGAGCACCAGCCCCGTCGCTTGGGCCGCGCGCTCGCTATAGGCGAATGCGCCGTTGGAATCGATACCGGCGCCCCACACGATGAAAGGCACCGGTTCGTTGACGTGAGTTTTCAACTCGACCGGCGTCGGGTGATCCGGCATCGCAAGCACGCGAACGTCTCCGCTGTTTATCGCATATCCCAAGATTCGCGACATCACTTTTCGATCGATATTCTCAAGCGCCTTCACTTTCCCTGCGGCATCTCCGGCATGGCCCATCTCGTCGGGCGCTTCGATATGAATGACCACAAGATCATGCTCGTCGAGAGCGGAAAGACTTTTGTAGGCCTGTTTCGCATAATCGTTATCCGGCCCGTCGGTCACGCCTTCTATCAAAAGTCTGTCGAGACCGAAAATCTCGGCGAGTCCGAAAAGAAGATCGACACCGCTCGAAAGCGCAACGCTGACACCGAACTTTTCTTCGAACTGAAGCATTTTGCGAGGCGCCGCACCCGGCCAAAACGGCCAAATATCGGTGCAGGG
This sequence comes from Coriobacteriia bacterium, assembly GCA_016649875.1. Taxonomy (NCBI): domain Bacteria; kingdom Bacillati; phylum Actinomycetota; class Coriobacteriia; species Coriobacteriia bacterium. Next base: position 36,362 of record JAENWW010000005.1, on the reverse strand, counting down.
AAATTTGCCCGCCGCAATTCGTTCCTCATTTGTCGAATCGATTGCAAGTATCTCGTGGGCTCGCTCCATCAAGTCGAGAAGCAATTCTGCTCCGTTTCCGCGCGGCAGATGTCCTTCTATCGACTTATCGGAGATGTCATGCGGAGGAGTGTACTCGAGTTCGAGAAGTTCGGGGTGACTCTTGATCACCAGGATATGGCGATAGCCGACTCCGGGATAAAACGTGAAAGTGTCGTCGTTGAGCTCGGCGGCGAGACGGTGCACCATGGCCGCCGATTCCGCCGTGGTGACATGTCCGCAGGCATAACTTTTCATCATGGAATTTTCGAGTGTGACCGTATTGATGCGCATGGCTATCTCGTCATCGGAAAGCGTAATGCCGGCTGCGGCTGCCTCGATTGCGGCGCGCCCGATGTAATCTTCAAGCGGATCATAGCCCAGAATCGACGTACATGCTGCAGAGGAACTCGGCTCACAGCTGTCGGGAACGGTTTTGGCCAAACCGACGATTCCTTCACGTGCCATGGAGTCGAGTATCGGTATTCCCGCCGACTCAAGGGATGTCTGCTCTCCGAGTTCTGCCAAGGCATGACCTGCGGCGCCATCCAAAATCACAATCACATATTTCATGCGAACTCCTCAACGTCTCGTCATCAGTAAACTCGTACGCCACCGGCCCGCAAGCAAAATCCATCTGAAAAATCTTGAACCCGAGCACAAATTCATACGTCCAACCTTTATTATAAAGTAGAATGAAACGCATACCCGGTACAACCGGTGAACGCTCGGCGATAAGGTTTACCGACGCAATCGCGAAGGACGCCGACAACTCTTGAGGAGAGCTAAACGTGGTTCGATTTATCGATACGAGGACGGGCGTTGGTACCGGCCTGACTTTCAGCGATGTCATCATCAAAGGAATCGCTGAAAGCGGTGGTTTGTTCGTCCCCGACCGTCTGCCCGTCGTTTCCCCGGCAGAAGTCATCGCGCTCACCCCGATGAGCTATGCGAAGCGAGCAGCTTTCATTTATAAAAAGCTCAAACTCGACATTGATGACGAGACAATCGATGAAATCTCTTCGGCCTCCTACGGCTCTCAATTCGACGATAAGCGCATTGCTTGCGTCGAAACCATCGACGAACACACACATGTGCTCGAACTTTGGCACGGGCCGACGAGTGCCTTCAAAGACATGGCGCTACAATGCATGCCTCGCTTCTTCTCGGCAGCTCTTGAAAAGAAACGTGCCGCAGGGGAACAAACCGACGACATGCTCATTTTGGTTGCCACGAGCGGAGACACCGGCAAAGCCGCTCTCCAAGGATTCGCAGACCGTGAACGATGCAAAATCGCCGTTCTCTACCCCGAAAACGGTGTGTCGCAAATCCAACGTATGCAGATGGTCACTCAGAAGGGCGACAACGTCGCAGTCTACGGGGTGCGCGGTAACTTCGACGATTGCCAAAATACCGTGAAAGCAGTCTTCAACGACAAAGTGTTCAACGAATGGCTTCATGAACATAAAGCGCTCCGACTTTCGAGTGCGAACTCGATTAACTTCGGGCGTCTCATGCCGCAAATCGTCTATTATTTCAGCGCCGTCGCCGATCTTCTCGCCTCGGGCGGATTGAAAGAGGGCGAGCTGCTCGATATCTGCGTGCCGACCGGTAACTTCGGCAATATACTGGGCGCTTTCTACGCGAAGCGCATGGGGGCGCCGATCGGACGCCTCATTTGCGCCTCGAACGAAAACAAGATTTTGACCGACTTCATCTCGACGGGAACCTACGACATTTCCCATCGCTCATTCATCAAAACGCCTTCGCCGAGCATGGATATCCTCATATCCAGCAACTTGGAGCGCCTCTTGTTCCATCTGGCCGACGGAGAGCGCGTCGCCCGGTGGATGGATGAACTCAACGAGAAAAAGAAGTTCACCGTCGATAAGGAAACATTTGCCGAAATTCGCGCGCTTCTGAGCGCCGACTACGTTACCAACGAGGAGTCGCTTGAAACGCTCTCTCGCATTTGGAAAGATCACGGCTATCTGTGCGATCCGCACACCGCAGTCGCGTGGGAAGTCGGTGAACGTCTGCGCACCCCCGGCGCTCCGCTCCTCATCGTATCGACCGCGCATTGGGCTAAATTCGCGACCGACGTTCTCCGTGCGCTCAGCGATATACCGGCCGGACAGCCGTTGACCGGGTCTTGTGCGACGCACAGCGAGTTCGAACAACTCGACGACATCGTAGCGCTCGCCCGAAACGCCGGCCCCGTGCCTTTGGGCTTGGCAAATCTCGTCCACGCTCATGAACGTTTTTCATGCTCCATCGATGCGGGAGCGTCATCCTTGGAAAACGCCTTGGAGGCGCTGTGAGCGACGAAAGAAGCGCACTTCAAAACCTTGTAACCACACTCTTCCTGCATGAATCGGCCGTCACACGTCTCGATGTGATTTTGCGCGCCGAGAGTTCCGATTTCGACGAGGGACTGCAAGAAATCGTCGAACTGTTACCACCGGGTGTCTACCAGCGTCAACGGCTCTGCGACCAGCTCAATTCATCGCTCAAGGGGCACGGCTGGACGAGAAAATACGGTACGGTGGACTGATTGCTCCGTCTGTAGTTTATGGCTTGCTACGCGGCCTCGGAACGCGCCTCTGACTTTTTGCAGGCGAATTTCAACCAACAGAATCCGATTATCCCCGAAATGACCGATGCGGCGAGAATGGCGATTTTCGCCTCCGCCATCATCTCAGTCGCATCCGCCCCGCGGAAAGCGATGTTCGAGACGAAAATCGACATGGTGAATCCGATACCGGCGAGAAGCGCACCTCCGAAAAGATGTTTGAAATTCATCCCCTTCGGCATGTTAAAAAGTCCCGTTTTGATTCCGAGCCAACTGACTCCGAAGACGCCCAACGGCTTGCCGAGCACAAGGCCGAGCACGACACCGAGTCCGACTTTCCCCAGTGAAAACCCACCGTTGCCCACTATACGAATTTCGGCATTCGCCAAAGCGAAAAGTGGCAAAATGAAAAAGTTCGACATCGGCAAAATCGCATGTTCGAGGCGCTGCAGAGGAGATGCAACACGCATGGCGGCCTGCGAGATACCGTAAGCGAGAACCTGTTGATCGTCATTTTCGAGAATATGACTTTCCGGGCTGTGCACTTCCTCGATTTTCCGTGAACGCAACCGCAAGAACCGGGTGAACACAAGCGGGTCGATTTTGGCAGTCGCCGGAATGGTGAATGCGGCGATTACTCCGGCAAGTGTCGCGTGTATTCCCGAATTTAAGAAAGCAAACCAAAGGATGACGGCAAAAATTATATAAGGAATCGAACTATCGACTTTCATTCTATTTAAAAGAATCATGACTCCGAGGGGAATTAAGGCAAAAGCCAGCCACCCCCACACCACATTTGAAGAATAAAATACTCCGATGACGATGATGGCGCCGATGTCGTCTGCTACGGCCAGTGTCGACAGAAACACTTTAAGTGAACGAGGGATGCTACTACCGAGGAGCGCAAGCGCTCCGAGAGCAAACGCGATATCGGTCGCCATCGGAATACCCCAGCCGCTGGCGCCTTCTCCCCCGTGATTCACGAACGTATATATAAGCGCCGGAGCGAGTATACCGCCGAGCGCAGCCATGACCGGCAGAGCGGCCCCTTTTAAAGTTGACAACTCTCCGACGAGAATTTCGCGTTTGATTTCAAGCCCGACGACGAAGAAGAATATCGCCATAAGAGCATCGTCAATCCATTCAATGTAGGAGTGTCCGAATGCAAACGAACCCGAAAATATTCCGGCCTCCATGCTCCACAAGTGATTGAGCGAGCCGAATAAACTCGTATTTGCCATGATAAGCGCGGCAATCGTCGCTATGAGCATAACTACTGCGCCAGCGGCTTCATATTGAAAGAAATCTTGGAAACCAGTAATGATAGTTTGCCTCAGATTTGTTTTTTTCTGCATCGCATAATCCTTATAAAAAGCTGTTCTCAATCCGACAATGTGTAGCGCGCGAGAATATCAGATACGTATTCTTAAAAAGTGACTATTCTTGGGTATCATGTTAACGCATTCGGATGTCGTCGCCTAACCTCCCCCCTTAAGTCGGCGAATCAGCAAAGCAAAAGGTGCGCATATGCGCACCTTTTTTCATACCCGGAAAGTGATCCACCCTTCAATTGTACAGGGTCACCCCTGCACGAAAAGAAACGGATTTGTTAACCGAATCTCCCCGTGATATATGATTCGGTACGCGGATCGATCGGTTTCGAGAACAGCTGTACCGTCGGCGCGATCTCGACAAGTCCAGCAGGACGCTCCATCGATTCTCGGAGCATGAACGCCGTTCTGTCACTCACACGAGCCGCTTGATGCATGCTGTGGGTAACGATCACGATAGTGATATCCTTCTTCAACTCGAGAATCGTACTCTCGATCATTTCGGTGGAAATGGGGTCGAGTGCCGAACACGGCTCGTCCATCAACAGCACTTCGGGGCTCGTGGCAAGCGCCCGCGCTATGCAAAGTCGTTGTTGTTGACCCCCGGAGAGCTGAAGCGCGTTCTTTTTCAAGCTCGTCTTGACTTCATCCCAAAGCGCCGCTCTCCTCAAGGAATCCTCGACGATCGAATCGAGTTCCTCTTTTTTTCTCACGCCTTGCGTCCGCGGACCGTAGGCGATATTTTCATATATCGACAAAGGAAACGGATTGGCCTTCTGGAAAACTTGGCCGACGCGCATTCTCAGTTCGACCGGGCTGTAGCCGTTCTCATAGATGTCTTGTCCATCGAGAAGAATCTTACCGGTCACACGAGCGTTTCCGAATTCATCGTTCATGCGATTCAGACAGCGCAGCAGCGTCGACTTACCGCACCCGCTCGGTCCGATGAGTGCGAGCACCGAACGCGGCTCTATCATCATATCGATGTGCTCAACCACGATTTCCTTACCGTATGCCACGGAAACATCTTCGAGTTCGAATGCTCCGGAAAGTTCTTCTACCATGTGAGTTTTCTCCGCCTTCTGCTACGCCACGTCGCCGCAAGCGCACTGATTATACTGAGCATTCCGACGAGCACCAACGCTGTTCCCCATACGATTTTGGGAGCGGGAACCGTCGGCTGTGTCGCCATGATGTAGAGATGATAGGGCAAGGCCATCGAAGGCTGCGTCACGCTTGTCGGAGTGGCCGCGAAGAACGCGACACCCGTGAACAATATCGGAGCAGTCTCCCCCGCTGCGCGCGAAAGACCCAAAATCGCCCCGGTGATTATACCTGGAAGCGCCGTCGGCACCACGATGCGATACGTCGTCCGCCACTTCGTCGCGCCGAGCGCGAGCGAGGCACGCCGAAGTTCCATCGGAAGTTGCTTGAGCGCCTCCTCCGTAGAAGTGATGACGACGGGCAACGTCACACATGCCAAGGTGAGCCCCATCGCCAGAATGGACTTCTGAAAACCGAGCGCGATTGAAAACGCCGCATAACCGAACAGTCCGTAAATCACCGAAGGGATACCGGCCATGTTGGCAATGGCCACGTGGAGGAACCGCGCAAAGGGCGAACCGTTGGAAAATTCGGAGAGATATATACCCGTCGCGATACCGACCGGAAGCGAGAAGAGAGCCGTCAAACCGACGAGCCACAACGTTCCGGCAATCGCCGGCCAGATGCCGCCCTGAGTCATCCGGTCTTTTGGCGATCCGAAGATGAACTCCCACGAAATGCTGCCGGCACCTCGATATATGATGTAACCGAAAATCGCAAAGACGACTGCCACGACGAGTGCGAGCGCCGCCCCCGTGATGATGCGCGCAACAGCCTCTCTACGCAAAAGCGAGCGTACACGCGGCGAGGTCGCTTTGCTCATTCTCCTCGGCACCGTCTCGTTTGAAGATCCCATTCCCATGGCTCAGCTCCATTTTTTCTTTTGTCGATCGAGAATCACATCGGCGAAAAGGTTGATGACGAACGTCCAAGCGAAGAGCACGAGGCCCATGGTGAACAGCGCAGAATAGTGCAGGCCACCATGCATGACTTCGCCTGTTTCTTGAGCGATGGTACCTGTCAGTGTTCGCGCCGCCATAAAGGGCGAAGACGGTAAAATGCCCGCATTGCCGGCCAGCATGAGCACGACCATGGTCTCCCCGATGGCACGTCCGAGCCCGAGCATCACCGCAGCGAATATTCCCGACGATGCCGCAGGCAAAATAATCTTCACGGCGGTTTGCCACCGTGTGCTTCCCAGCGCAAGCGAACCGCGTCTCAAATCATCGGGCACCGAACGCAGGGCATCTTCGGATATCGAAATGATCGTCGGTAAACAGACGATGCCGACGATAAGCCCCGCGCTCAGTCCGGTCAGTCCCGAATCGAGATGAAACGATGTTTTGATCAGAGGCACGACTATATATAAACCGATGAGACCGAACACCACCGAGGGAACGGCAGCCATGAATTCGATAATCGTCTTGCCGAACTCTTTGACGACGGGACGCGCGAATTCTGAAAGATAAACCGCGGCGGCCACGCCGAGTGGGACGCTGAGCAGCAGCGCGACGAGCGTTACCCAAAACGATCCGAGTTCGGAGGGAAGGAACCCGAATTCGGCCGGGTCCGACGTCGGATACCAGCTGGTCCCCTTCAACATGGAGAGGAGACCGACCTCGCCCATCGACTTCATCGCACTTTGCACGAGGAAGACGCAAATCGAGGCAAGTATGGCGATGGCCGTGAAAGCCAGCAACGTGATGAGCGCGCGCGCCGTCACGTCAGCCGCCCGAGACATTCTCAGGCGGCTTTTCAGTGAGCGTTGTTTACCGAGTTTAATCAACGTATACCACATTCTTCAACGGAAAGGTTACTTACCGAGGGCGACGAATCCCTCTTGTTGGACTATCTTTTGTCCGGCGTCACTCAGTATCCAGTCGAGATACTTCTTCGCTGCTCCGGTCGGTGCCCCGTTCGAATACATGTACAGGTCGCGGGAAAGCGTATAGCTGCCATCCTTGACGGCCGCGACGGTCGCCGCCTTGCCGTCTACTTCGAGAACGGAGATTGCCGGATTTTCGTAACCCATACCGACATAGCCGATTGCGTTTGCGTTACCTTTGACCTCATCGACGATTGATTGGTTCGACTGCATGCTGCGCATGGATTTCGCGTACTTTGCGTTTGCGCCGACCACCGCCGTGCTGAAGAACTCATAGGTTCCCGAAGAGGTATCGCGACCGAGGAGAACGATGGGGGCGTCTTTGCCGCCGACTTCTTTCCAGTTGGTTGTCTCGCCGCGATAGATCTTTCCAAGTTGATCGGTGCTCAGCCCCTTGACACTATTCGCGCTGTTGACGATGACGGCGATACCGTCACGCGCCACGGCGGTTTCTTTCGGCGTACGACCCGCGCTTTTATCCGCGGCGATCTCTTCTGCCTTCATTTTGCGACTGGCATCGGCGAAATCGACGGTTCCGTTTACCAAAGAAACGATACCGACTCCCGAACCACCGCCCTTGACAGTTATTGCCACGCCGGAATTCGATCCCATATAGCTCTCGGCCCACGCTTGGGCGAGATTGATCAGCGTATCGGATCCTTCGATGGTAATTGTCCCGCTCTGCGCCTGAGACGTATCGCCTCCGGAGCTCTTGGTACCTCCACAACCGACGAGCACAAACACCAATGCCGCAGTCGCTGCGACCGTTCCAAGCATCTTGATCCAGTTTCTAACCTTCACAGATGTCTCCTTCCGAAAGTTTTCCCTGCGCCTCATCGACGCATCGCCTACATGAGTAAAGATACCCGTGCACAATCTTTGAGTGGTTAGGGGAATGTAAAAAGGAAACGGCAAATGTAAAGTCTTCGTTAAGCAGAGTTTTCCTCCCTGTTTTCACGTGTAGAATAGACGCATGGAAAAGATACTTATCATCGAAGATGATTTCGCCATCCGGCAAAGCGTGGAGTTCGCCTTACGCAGGCTCGACTATGAAGTCAAGTCACTTGCGGAGGGAACGAACGCTTTGAGCACCATTGAAAAATTCGCGCCCGACCTCATCATTCTCGATATCATGCTTCCGGGCATGGACGGCTTCGAAATCACCGAACGCGTCCGTGAAACCGATCCCCATACCGTCATATTGATAGTGAGCGCACTGGGAGAGAGCACCGACAAAGTCGCCGGCCTCACGTTGGGCGCCGACGACTACATCCCCAAACCGTTTTCGCTCGAAGAGCTCGTCGCGCGCGTGAAGGCAAACCTACGACGCGCCGGTTCGGAATCGATTCCGGTCGACAAACTGTTCGAAGTCGGCGATGTCGCCATAAACACCGGCACACGTTCGGTGAGTGTCGGTGGTACCGCCGTCGAGCTGCGCCCGAAAGAGTTCGACCTGCTCGCCCTCATCGTCGCGGCGGCCGGAGACGTGTGTACGCGTCAAGAAATCGCCGAGAAAGTCTGGGGGTATGAGCATCTCACTTCGTCGCGCACCATCGACGTTCACGTGAGACGCCTCCGTTTGCTCGTCGAAGACCCGTCGCGCTACACCTTTCTCAAAACCGTGCATGGAGTCGGATATCAGCTTTCCGTCGAGGAAAAACCGAAAGGAAACCTCCGATGAGCGCCTACGGAGATAAAATACCCCGCTTGGTGAAAAAAGAGACCATCGACAATGTCGCGCACACCATCGAGCGCGTTTCCGCGGGCAATTTCAGCGGCTCGACGCTTCCACCCTCCGGAACGCTTGCCCCCATCATTCGTGAAATCAATGCACTGAAGAAGAACATCGGACGAGAAATCGTGCTCCTCGACGAAGAGCGCAATCGACTCAGCCACATCGTCGATGTGCTCCCCGATGCGATTCTGCTGTTCGAAGAAGACCAACTCATTCTGTTCAACGCCGCGGCGACGAGACTGTTCGGAATCGTGCAGACGCACGTCCACAAGACGATGGCGGACATTCCCCTACCGCAGTCTATAAAACTCGAGCTGAAAAAAACAGCAGCACGCGTCGAAGGACGAGCCGCCGCTCGAGAAGCCGGCACGTCGGCCGCAGAGGCAAAGGGGCAGACGCTCTCGATCATCGTCGATTTCGACCGCTTCCAAAATACGTATAAGGTGACTTCAACGCAGTTTCCCGCTCAAAATGCGAATCGTGCGATGGAACTCCTCAGCATCACCGATACCACGAAGCAGTCGAAAAACGATCTCATGCGAAAGGACTTCGTGATCGCGGCGAGCCACGAGCTCAAAACACCGGTCGCGGGCATCAATCTCATTGGTGAGACCGCGCTTCTGGCGCTCGAAGACGGCGATGTCGCCACCGTTCACTCGTTTCTCGAACAGATCCAAACCGAAGCCCGCGGATTGCAACATCTCGTGTCCGACCTCCTCGACCTTTCACGCTATGAGCGCGAAACATCTGAAATACACGCAATCATAGACATGATTCCCGTCGTGAAAACCATCACTTCGACGCGTCGAAAACTCGCAGCCGATGAGAATGTATCCCTCGAAACGATCTTCAAGACGGATGACACCGAAGAGTTGCTCGTGCGCGCAAATGAGACCGATCTCACCATCATTCTCGACAATCTCATCGACAATGCGCTCACCTACACGGATCGAGGCACCGTCACAGTGACGGTCGGGTGCGAGAAATCCAGCGGAGTCATCAGCGTGTGCGACACCGGAATCGGAATTGCGCCCGAAGACATATCGCGAATATTCGAAAGATTTTATCGTGTGGATAAAAGCAGGTCACGCAGAAGCGGAGGTACCGGCCTCGGTTTGGCGCTGGTAAAACACGCCGTGAGGGAGATAGGTGGCGAAATTTCGGTATCGTCCGATTTCGGTAAGGGTACCTGTTTCACGGTCACCTTACCTCTCGCACGCTGAGAGCATGCGAACTACGCGCAATCACCTCAGAGAATGACGTCCGATGTGCCCGATGCGATTGAGCGCAGTCGCGCCCGAGATCACCGCCACCGCCAAAAGCCAAGCCGCCGCCACATCACTGGGATAATGAACGCCGAGGTAGACGCGAGACACACCGACGAGCACCGCATAGATGAGGCACCCCGCGCATGCCAACGCCTTCACGAAAAGCGAAGGCGTTGGAGCGACGAGTATCACCTCCATGGCGGCCAGTGCGAAGCACATACTTGCCATGGAGTGTCCGGAGGGTAAACTCGAGGACGAGGGAAGCGTGATGAGTGCGAGCGCCGCCTCGGGACGCACGCGTTTAAGCACCAGCTTGAGCACATTCGCCAAGCCGGCGCCCAGCATGACGAGTGCGAGAGTGAAGTTCGCATCGTCGACGCGACCGATATGTCTCAGATAGAGAAAAAGTGTGAGCGTCAAAAGAGTGACACCGATGAAGCCGCCGGCATAGGTCATGAACTTCATGAATACATCGAAACTCGGCGTTCGCAATGATTGAATTTTTTCGGTGACCATATTATCGAAGCGCAGGATTGCATCGGATGTGTTGATGTCATCGGTGATCTCATAGAATCCATAGAGGGACAGGCCGGTCATAATGAACGCGACCGCCACCGAGGTCCATTTCACGATGCATCCATAAAACGAGAAGCGACCTGCTTTTTGCGAGAGAGAATCCCGTCCATCCAGGCGCTTCCGTCTTTCAAAGTGATGCCGAGCGCGCGTTCCGCCCTGCGTTCTTTGCCGGCGACGAACATCTCGGATCCTTCGCGAATGATATCGGTAGCCATCAATACGACGATGTCATAACCCTTCGCTTCGAGAAGATCGCCCATTTCTTTCTTAACGGCCTCCCGATTATCGAGTACTTCGGAAATATCTATTGTTTCGTATTGTCCGATGGCGATAACGAGGTCTCCGACCCGGTACTCCTTGATGTCGGCATTGAGCGCATCCTTCGCACTGAATTTTGCGCCGTTACTTTTCGATTTGAAGAGCTCCATACCGTACGCCCTATAATCGATGTCGAGCATCGCTGCGAGTTTTGCAACGATTTCATGATCGACTTTTGTGGTGGTCGGCGACTTCAACACCACCGTGTCGGTGAGAAGAGCCGAAATGAGAATACCGGCGATTTCGCGCGGCATATCGACATTTTGCTCGAAGAATCGCAAAGCGACGATGGTCGCCGTCGATCCGACGGGCATATTGAGGAAGAGGATCGGCCCAGCCGACTGAATGTCTCCGACTCGATGATGGTCGACGATTTCAACCACAGCGGCATCTTCGATGCCGACCGCGGACTGTAGGTGCTCATTATGATCGACGAGCACGACGCGACGCTTGCCGCCACGCGCGACATCGGTACGCGTCAAGATACCGACACACCGACGATCTCCGTCGACCACGACCAGCTCACGCTGAGCGCTCGAAAACAGATCGCTCGAAGCCTCGCTCAAGAGACTCTCGGAAGTCGTCAGGGTAAGCTCGGTGTCCATGATATCGCCCACCGATTGAGCGAGTGAAACCTTGCGCGCGACTTCGTATGAACCGAACTCCGTCAAGATGATGACCGTGCCTTTTTCACGAGCAAGGTCGAGAACTTCTCGTGCCGGCATTTTCCCCATCGTGACGATCAGCACTCCGGCACCGGCCTCGATAGCAATCGGTTGTGTTCGTATACGGTTGCCGACGATTACCGCATCTCCGGGCGTAATCACGCTCGCGACCGTCTCGGGTTCGTCTGCGGCGATATGCACACGTCCCGCTATTATCTGCTCCGCGTCTCCTGCGATGATTTCGCCGGAAACCGCACGCGCGAGAAGGCTCACCGTAACGGATCGCTCAGCGAATCCGACAATCTCTGTTTCCTCGAGATATTGAGTCGCCAAGCTATGCTGGCTGAGAAGTCCGATGACTCGGCCTTCATCATCGACGACGGGTAATGCGCGCGGGCCGTGTCCACGCATGATATCGCCGGCATCGATCATGGGTTGATTTGCAGTGATGGTGACGACCTCGGAAGACATAACGTCACCGACACGAGTGTGGATGTGGCTGATGTATTCGGGAAGCGTGGCACCCCAACGCTCGAACACCCACTGCGTTTCGCGCGGAACATCGCCCAGTCGCGCCGGTATATAGGTATTTTCAGAATCGACGATGTTCTTCAAATGCGCGTAGGCAACCGCCGAACATATGGAATCGTTGTCGGGATGACGATGTCCGAATACATAAATTGGTTTCACAGGTTGGTCCTTTGTCATGAGTAGTTATATAACCCTACTGTATTTTAACGATTGGAGCGTAACCTACCAACAACTTTTTAGTTCCCGCAGTTCCGTCGAAGGCGATTTCCACCGAATCTCCCGATGCTCCGACAACCGTACCGCGCCCGAACGTCTTGTGATCGATACGATCGTCGACGGCGAACTGGACTTTTTCATGCGCTTTTTTACGAGAAGGGGAGTTCGCCGAACCGAACGAGGCCACACGGCTCTTGCCGGTGGCGACGGCCGCGTCGTCGAACACGTAGCTCCCGCCGAGATAACGCGATGTCCCGGCGCCGTGCGATGATGTCGCTCGGCGGTCGCCTCGTTTGTCGTGGCCGAATCCGCCGTAATCTCTCGAACCTATCCCGGCGATTTCGAGAAGCTCGTTAGGAATCTCATCAATGAAACGACTCGCAGGATTGCATGAAGTCGAGCCGAACGTCATACGCGTCGCCGCGCGGGATAAGAAGAGCTGTTTGCGCGCTCTGGTTATGGCGACATAGGCAAGGCGGCGCTCCTCCTCGACTCCGGATTCGGAAAAAATCGAGTTCTGATGGGGGAATATCCCCTCTTCGAGCCCGGACACGAATACGACGGGGAACTCGAGGCCTTTGGCGGTGTGGATCGTCATGAGCGTGACGGCGTCGTCATCGGCGGACACGCTGTCAAGGTCGGTTCTCAATGCGAGGAATTCCATGAAACCGGCAAGCGTGTTCTCCTCATCGTCGTGCTCTTGCGCGTAGTCGGCGACCACGCTGACGAACTCTTTGATGTTCTCGGCGCGCGCGAGGGATTCATCGGTGCGCTCTATTTCAAGCGAGCGCAAATACCCCGACTTGTCGACGATCATTTCGACGATATCGACCAAGCCGCCCTCCATGCCGCGCATAGCATCGAGCATATGGGCGAAATCATCGAGTGAGGTAATCGCATTCGACCGAAGGGCGCCTTCTTCCACGGCGAGTTTTATGCCCGCCTCGAACGTGACTCCCTTGTCATATGCCAAACCGGACACGTGATCGATGGTTGTTTTTCCGAGCGCGCGGCGCGGAACGTTGATAATGCGTTTCACCGATATGTCATCATCAGAGTTGAGCACGACTTTGAGATAGGCCATGACGTTTCGAATCTCGACGCGCGCGAAAAACTTCGTGCCGCCCACCAAGCGATACGGAATACCCGCGCGCAAGAATGCATCCTCGAAATTTCGACTTTGGGCGTTCGTGCGGTAAAAGACCGCACAATCGCCGTAAAGATGCGTACCGTCGGCGGTGAGACGATCGATTTCACCGGCGATGTAATTCGCCTCGTCTTTTTCCGTGGTCGCCAGATAGAGTTTTATTTTCTCCCCGCGCGCGGAGTCGGTGAACAGCTTCTTGTCTTTACGACCGGTGTTATTGGACACGACGGCATTGGCCGCATCGAGTATATTTTGCGTCGAGCGATAATTTTGCTCGAGTTTCACCACGTGCGCCTCGGGATAATCCTTTTCGAATTCGAGAATGTTGGTGATATCGGCGCCGCGCCACGAGTAGATCGACTGATCGTCGTCCCCGACCACCATGAGGTTATGGTGCTTTTCAGCGAGCAGATTCGTGATTTTATACTGGGCATGGTTGGTGTCTTGGTACTCGTCGACGTGAATATAGCGGAAGCGGTTCTGATACGCCTCAAGTACATCGCGATGTTTCTCGAAAAGCACGACCGTGTTGAGGAGCAGGTCGTCGAAATCCATGGCGTTCGCCATTTTCAGGCGGCGCTCGTATTCCGCATAGATTTGAGCCGTCACCTTTTCGGGCGGCGTCGAGGCGCGGGCGGCGTATTCGTTTGCGGACATGAGACTGCTTTTCGCCGTGGATATACGACCGCGAATCGAATTGATCGTCCAATTTTTATCATCGACGCTCAACGTTTGCATGATTTCTTTTACCAGCCGTTTTTGATCATCGTCGTCGTAAATGGTGAAGTTGCGCGTGAAGCCGATGCGCTCTCCGTCCGCGCGCAAAATACGCACACACATCGCGTGAAACGTCGCCACCCACATAGAAGCGACATCGCCCCCGATTTGTTTGTGGAGGCGACTGCGCATCTCCGCCGCGGCTTTGTTGGTGAAGGTGATGGCCAGAATCTGACTGGGATAGATGCCAAGGTCGTTGATGAGGCGCGCGATGCGACTGGTCAAGACGCGCGTCTTGCCGGAACCGGCACCGGCCAACACCAACAACGGCCCCTCGATGGTCAGAACGGCTTCTTTCTGGCGAGGGTTGAGTGTATCGAGATCAAGCACTGTTACTCCGAGACAGGCACACTTCGTTCGCGCCGAATGATTGATTTCGCTTATCGGGGTTTCACCGACGATTGAGGTGAAAACCGCTTCTTCTATCCTATCATGGCACGCGTGCGGTGCATTGAATCGACATGAGCACACATGCCTCATCCGTCCGACTCGAAAAGTTGCTATTTGCCCGTGGAACTCTTTGCGGATTTTTCCAATGCCGCCTCGTAAACGGCATTCACGACCATGCGGATATCACCGAGCATCGTACGAATGTACTCGGCATCGATGTCATTTTGTTTGCGACTCGCATGCGCACGGTCGGTCTGGTGCGCAATCTGGTTGCGGCGGCTGCTGGCCTGATCGACTATGGTGCGTAACGTGCGCGCGTCCAGCTTGCCCTGCGACAACCCCTCGAGTGCTTCCAAGGATATCCCGATCATCTTGAGTGCTTCTGTGAACCGGATATAGCTGATGAGCGGCTGTTTTTCATAGGCGCGCATAACGGTTTTGGCAAACCACGCGTCATCATCGAGGCTTTTGATACCTGCGCGATAATCCTTCATCGTTATGGGGTAGGCGCGAAACTCTCGCGTATCGTCCCACTCGCCGAGGAATATCTTCGTCATTCCGAACACCGTGAACTCATGCATGAAAAAATCGAACGCCGATTCGATCTGCACGACCTGCGCGCGGAGAAGATCGTCGGCCACATCTTTATCATCGGCGAGCATCTGCTCGGCCACATGCGTCAGACGCTTGACGCTTTTGATGTTGGTGTGAAAGCGGGTGTAGATGGTACCGAGCTTGACATCGGTGACCGGCTCGAGCCTTACGGATTCCGTTGACACGGGAGCCGACTTCGGCTGAGCTTTGGGCGCAGACTTCGGCTGTTGTTTGGGAGCCTGCTTTTGTTGGGCCCTGGGTTGCTGCTTCGGCTGTTGCTGTTGCTTGGCTTGCGGCTGTTGTTTCGGTTGTTGCTGCGGCTTCGGCGTCTGCTTGACTTGCGGCTTCGGCGCGGGCGTACCCGAATCGGACGGCACAGCACGTCTGCGCGGCACTCTCTCCTGCGGAGCGCGCGAACCTTCGGGAGCCTCCCCGTTTTCAATCGCTTCTAGTTTTTTTCGTATCTGTGGGAACTGCATATATTCACCGTTGTCTCGTATGACATAAGAAAACCGCGCCTTTCCTTTTATTTTACCCTATTGCAAGAACGAGGAGAGACGCGGTCAAAAACCCCTTACAGACCGAGCAAACGGTCGAGGGCGTAGATTCCCGGCCCGGTGAGTGCCACGCAAACCGCGGCAGCCATAATCGCCACGTTATACTCATATCCGCCCTGCACCGCCCAGTAGCCGTTTTTGCGCAAAGCGGTGAAGATGCAGACTATCATCACGGCAACGATGCCGAACGCCGCAAGAGGCGTGAGCAGTCCGAAAGCGAAGAACAATCCGCTACCGAGTTCGCCGAGGCCAGCCAACACCGCATAGCGCTTGCCCGGCTTCATGCCGAGCGATTCGAACCAAACCACGGTGCCGGCGATGCCGCCTCCTCCGAATAGTCCGAACAATTTTTGCGAACCTTGCGCCGCAAGCGTAAGACCGATAACGAGTCTTAATATCAATAGTCCCAAAGATGCCAAGTAGCCTGTCATGAGTTCCTCCTATTTTATATTAGCATCTGTGGCATAAAACCACGTCGCTGAAACGAAACCGTCGATGCGATATATTTATATATATTCGAGCGGACACGCCGAATCTTAAAAAACCGCACAAACATAAGGAGCCCCCCGGTGATAACCCATCTCACAGATTTACAATCGGCCTCGACCGAGCACGCTCGCGGAGGAAACGGCGCCATGATCGGATACGAGCTCGCCGATGCAGCCCAGCTGAAAGGCAAAGCGAAAATGTTCAAGCTGCTCGAACTCGAACCGGGTTCTTCGATCGGGCCGCATTCGCATATCGATGACTTCGAGATCTACTTTATTTTGGACGGTGAAGGTTTCGTCGATGAGGGAAACGGGCCGGTCTCCGTGTCTTGTGGCGACACCATCTACACCGCCGACGGCCAGACGCACTCCATAGCGTGCGCCGGCAGCGAGACACTCCGCTTCATCGCGTGCGTCATCGCCGCGTAGTTTTCGCCTTGACCAATCGAGAGATACCGTAGACTGCCGCCGCCACAACGAGAATGAGCACGACGAGTCCACCGGCCGCAACCCAAGCAAATGCCGAAGGTTTCTCAAACAACGTCACGAGCGTCGTCTTGACGAGCGTGCGCTGTTTTCGTGCGGTATAGTACTTTGACGGAATCGGCTTTGTGCCTCCGGCGCTCACTTTATCCAGATAGTTGACGAACGCTTTCCATTCTTTTATTTCGGCACCGTTTTTATCATGAAGGACCGTACCGTCCAGGTTCTTGACGACGTTGCCGTTTTTATCGCGCGGTGTGAGCCGGATGACGCCCTTGCTTGTATCGTTGACCATCCCCGCCATTTTGATGAGGTAAAGACTGCTCACCACGTTATAGAGTCGGTCGGGTTCGACTCTCGACCAGGTGCCGTCGGCATTTTGCGCCTGCAGATCGATGACGCGATTCATGAGAAGCCGGTTGTCATTGTAGGTATAGCGCAAACCCGAGAAGAACAGTTGCGCCTCGGGCATGATGGTAAACATCGAAACGTCGACATCACAAAACTGGCGCAACTCCGTGCCCGTGAGGTAGACGCTCGTGAGCGGATAGCCCAAGCTTTTGTCGGGGCCGATACCGAGCGAGAGGACATCATAGGCATCGGACACGGTGACGTTTCCTTTATACAGGCTGTCGCGAATCATTCCCGCACCGACCACGCTTATCGCTCCCGGTGCGACCAGTCCCTTCGTTTCGTTGAGGTAGGAATCCGTAATCAGGTTCGCGAGACCGTATTCGCCGAACTTCGTCTGTATGTCGTCGGCATTGTCGAGATTTCTCGGTGCGTAGGCAATCACTTTGTCGCCGGAAAACCCGAGCGTCTTTTCACTCGCCGCGCTCACTCCCGCCTGAAATGGCTTGATCGCCGCGCTCATCGCAGCAGAACCTTGTCCCGACACAGGAACCAACCGATAACTTTTGAGTTTCACCGAGCCGGAGCTTTCCGAAACCGTGAGATCTCCCAGGTAGCGGCCCCGGCTTCCACATGAAACGATGAGGGTGTTGCCCACCTTTATCGGAGCGTTCAAGACCGTATGGGAGTGCCCGCTGATAATCACATCGATTCCGGGGACCGCTTTCGCCAATTCCTCGTCGGGTGAGTTTTTATGATTCACCGTGGTGCCGTTGTGCGAGAGCGCGATGATGACGTCTGCGCCCTGAGCCTTCAGCTTGGCAACCGCCGCTTTCGATGCCTTCGTGATGTCGGAACACGTGGTTCCGCCCATCGTGGCCGAAAAACTGACCGCGCGTTGGCCGATGACGCCGAACACCCCTATCTTCACCCCGTTGCGCGTGATGATTGCCGTCGGTGTCGAACCGTAGTCTTTCATCTCCTGCTTGAGCTGCCGGCTCGCCGAATCGTTGCCGTACACGAGATTCGCCGCCAAAATACGGGGCCCGCGCCCCTTGCTCGCTTTGAGAATACGCGCCAGTCCGTCGGGATAATAGTCGAAATCATGGTTCCCGAACGTCGTGGCGTCATAGCCCATGTCGCCCATGAGCGTGAGATCGGGGCTCATGTCTTGCAGCACGAGATTGTAAAGCGAACCCACCGAAAAATCGCCCGCATCGACCAGCACCGATGTCCCGGTGCGCGTCTTATCGATGGCTGATTCCAGCTGCGCATACCCGCCGACCGTTTTGACGGTGTTTTGCGGAGTCAGTACCTTGTACGGTTGCACCGAGCTATGGAGGTCATGCGTGAACAAAATCTGAACATCGGCGGCAAAGGCCGCACTCGGAATGCAAAGGCAAGAAAGAAGTATTGTCACAAATATCGTGCGTTTACTATGCATCGGTTTTCCTTCATCGACAACGCTCATCGGGTTTGTCCGTTAGGTTGACTTCATTATACGGAAATCTCGAGACTCCGAAATCGCAAAACGAGTAAAATGGGCATAGATGCATCACGCACCGACTGAATTGAAGGTGAGGTCTCCCATGGAATTCCAGAAATCAGCTCAAGAACTCATACGAAAGAGGAAATCTTCTCGTACGTATGAAACGGTTGTCATCGATACAGACACGTGGGCGAAGCTCGAAGACTACGTGAAACTCTCGAACGCTCAGTCATCCGACAAAGCGAGGTTCGTTCTCGTCGACATCGAAGAAATGGCCGAGGGACCGGGCAAGAAGCTCGGCACGTACGGCATGATAGCGGGTGCCCGTTCGTTTATCGTCGGGGTGGTCTCGAAAGAGAACAAGGACGAGCTCGCATTCGGCTACCTTTTTGAGAAAATCATTCTTTTCGCCACCGATTTGGGATTGCAGACATGCTGGCTCGGGGGGAGCTTCAACAGAAAAGACTTCGGCGAGAGCGTGGATTTGCGCGATGACGAGTTGTTGGCGATCGTCTCGCCCGTCGGGATTGCGAAGGAAAAGCTGCGCCTGCCCGAATCGCTCATGCGTAAGGCGATCGGTGCCGATCACAGAAAGCCGTGGGGCGAGTTGTTTTTCGACGGGGACGAGTCGACGCCCCTTACCGAGAAGCGGGCCGGCGCGTATGCGGTTCCTCTCGAAATGGTGAGGCTCGGGCCGTCGGCTTCGAACAAGCAACCGTGGAGAGTCGTATACGAAGGACCCGACGATGCCGGCCACAATGACCGTAACGGCGCCGGTCATAATGATGCCCCCCGTGACGGCGTTTTCCATTTCTATTTGTGTGCAACAAAAGGCTACGGGGCGACCGGTTTCGATATGCAGCTGAACGATATAGGAATCGCAAAGTGCCATTTCGAACTGGCTGCCGAGGAATTGGGATTGCACGGGGCATGGGTCGATGCGACGGGCAAACTTTCTCCAGACGAGTGGCGCTACATCACGACATGGGTGCCGGCTGACGCGGCTGCTGAATAATTACTCTCATGGTTTCACGGAGACTCGGACATATTCCGTCGAGCGTGCCGCGCCTATCTTCTCAACTACGCCCTCGGCTTGTAACTGCTGCAAAATGCGTTCGATGGTTTTCTGGCTCATATCGGGATTATCGTCCATGATTTCTCGTTTTGTCACCGGACCGACCACGCCATCGAAATAAGTTCGAATTCTCTCTTGGTTTGATTGCTTGTCAGACATCGTCTCGACACGTTCGCTGAGCGTCTTGTAGCAAGAATTGACGACGCCCAATAAATAGGTTACAAACGGAACATAATCATTATCCCCACTCTGCCATCCCGCTGAGCTGGATTTGAGCGCTTCGTAATACGTCGCCTTCGTTTTTTCTATTTCATGCTCGATTGAAATATATCGTCCGACAAGATAATCGTTTTTATAAAGGAGTAACAGTGTCAGCAGTCGACTCAGCCTTCCGTTTCCATCGGTGAAAGGATGGATGCTCACAAAGTCGAAAGTGAATAGCGCTGTTATGAGAAGCGGATCATAGAGACCGTCCTTGATTGTCGCATTGTAAATATCGCAGAGCTGCCCGACAGCCTCCGGCGTAATCGCCGCGCTCGTCGGAACGAATCGGGCGACCAGCTCTCCTGTTCCCGACATTTCGGCGATGACGTTATCGCTATCCTTCCAACGACCGGCATAGGCAACATTCAGATATCGGTACAGATCACGATGAAGTTGCAAGATTATCCCGGGGGTTACATCGATATGGAGGAAGTTTTCGTGAACCGTATCGAGTACGAAACGATACCCTGATATCTCACGTTCGTCGCGATTTCTTGGCTCGATTTTCTGCGACATAAGTTCGCGCAGCCTCTTGTCAGACGTGCCGATGCCTTCGATTAGGTTCGACGCCTTGGTACTTTGAATCTTGGCAATCTCACAGAGTTTATCCATGGATTCAGGCACATTCGATAAGTACAGATCTTGTTTTCCCCGATATTCATGTATTCCCGAAATGGCATTCATAATCTCAGGAGTCATAAGAGTGGGGAGTATCTTAGCGTAGTCGAATCTGTTCATAGGGGTATCCTAGTCACTATAGAAATATCTTGGTCGAATTATAGCACTTTGGGTAGATTATGAAATGAATGGCTACGATAAGAAAGGAAAAAACAGTCCCCATCCAAAACGAAAATCATCTACTGGTAGATGTCACTTCGATGGCCGATTTCAAGGACGAGGATGATAAGTTTTTCTTCTCGGATCTCGGTTATGAGACGATAGCCACCAATGCGATAACGCCATTGTCCCGAGCGGTTGGCGCTCAAACCTTTTCCGTGAACTCGTGGATCTTTGCACCCTTCGAGATTCTTCCCGGTCCAAGCGTAGAGCAAACGGGCCGTATCTTTGTCCAGTTTTCGCAACGCCTTTTGAGCTCTCAGCGAGTATTCGACCTTATACATTAAACGAGACCGAGCTCTCGTCCCATCTCTTCATGAGAAATTGTGACGGGATTTTTATCAAATTCCGTCTTGGCTTCGTCGTAAACGGCCAAGTCGTACTCGTCCTCGATTTGCTCGATTACCGCGTTTCTGAGCACTTCCGATATAGTTTGCTTTTTTAATTTCGAATAACTCCTGACGAGATTCATCTCGTCGTCAGACATTCGCACGGTGGTAGTCGCCATGACCGCTCCTCTCTATTGAATACATTGTATTCTAACAAATATGAGCTCGCTTGGCTAGAACTTAAAATGTCCGGAAAGGCCATCGAAAACCCTCAGAGTAGTTGTATCCATCGCACTTTGCTACTGCAAGGCGTTCAGAAACACAACTTTTTACTTTAACTGTTGTCAATAGAGTGTACAATTGCAGTATGAAAACGTCATCTAACATATCGGAGCTACAACTGCTCGCTGCGTCGCAATGGGGTCTGTTCTCATCTGCCCAAGCGCAGAATGCCGGCGTCGGGCGAACGCAACTGTCCCGCATGGTTGCAGATGGAAGAGCAGAGAACCTCACCTCCGGCATCTATCGCTTCACCGCCGGAGAAACCGCTTCTCTTGCAGACATAAAGGCGGCATGGATGTCCATCTTCCCGAAGGAGACCGCCTTCGACCGCTTTAAGAAAGAAACTCCAGATGCGATAGTTGCCGGCAGGACGGCTGCCTATGTTCAACGCATAGGCGATCTATATGCATCCCCTTATACATTCATCATGCAGAAGCGAAAGCAAACTACACGCAACGATATCAAATATCAGCAATGGGAAATCGACGCACAGGACATCAAGATTATAGAGGGACTGCCGGTTACGACCGTGGAGAGAACGATTGCCGACCTCATCCGCCTCAAGGAAGATCCCAGTCTAGTCGATGATATTGTAAGCGATGCGGTGCGTAGGGGTGTGCCCATAGACGCCGAGCGTCTCGCTGAGCTTCTTGCGCCACTTGCTGCGCGCAACGGTTACCCTCGTCACGACGGAGAAACCTTCACGCGTGACCTCATAGAACGGAATGCTGACTATAGTACCGTTGTCGCCAAAGCGCTTGAGTCGGTGAGTGCTCTTTTTGCAACCAACGAGGTTCTGCGGAAATCTATCAGGAAGCTATCGGAAATCGCGACTTCGTCTGTCATCTCTGACGGTCGACGTATCTCGCCTGATACCCGAACCTCAGATTTCAAACGTCCCTGCCCCGATGTATTCAACTGCGCTTGCACGGATAATACCCAACGGTGAACGCCGATATCTATTGATTGATTATGACGCAAGCGTCAAAAATGCGCATTGCGCGATTACGCACCGTCTCGGTAACCGAACCACATTCAACAGATGAAAAACCTCCCCGGTGGAAATGCTTCGGAGAGGTTTTTGCGTAAAAGCTATTCCCACTCTACGTTTACTCTTGAATGAGTGATTAGTTCTATTAAGCCATAGTTTGTTTTGCTTTGTTCTAGTTGATTGCCATTGCCAGTTATTGGTCCTCAAACGGTACTCGTTGAGCCCGACGTGGGGAAGCTCTACGCCAAAAAGTTCATCACGAGCGAGACCATGGTCTCCTTTTCCTCTGGACGCGACTCGGCGATCATGATGGTGACCGCCACGAGAGTGTAGTCATCGAACATCTTTTGCCCATCGCTATAGAGCAGCCCGTTCTTATCAAGGAAGTAGAGAAACAACGCGGCGGCAATGCGTTTGTTGCCATCGCTGAACGAATGGTTCTTCACCACGAAGTAAAGCAGGTTAGCCGCCTTCTCCTGAGCAGAAGGGTAAAGATCCTGCCCGTCGAAGCTCTGGTAAATTGCGCTGATGCTGCTCTCAAAAGAGTCATCTTTTTCATTCCCGAACAATTCGCTTTCTGAAGAGAAGCGCATGCTCTCGATAAGGTTGCGGCATTCCTCGTAAGAAAGGACATACGTCGCCTTGCTGCCCTCCGGACGACCCAGCGACTGATGGTCGTAGTCGTCAAGCAAGTCAAGCGCACCTGTGTAACTTCTGACGATATCAAGGATCTGGCCGGACTCGAGACTACCCGGCAAGCGTTCGATGATCCGAGTAATTTCCGCAAGCTGGGCGAGTCGCTTTTCGTTTTCAGCGTGGCCCTGCATGATGTAGCGGCGCAGCACGTCGGTAGCCCAACGACGAAATTCGATGCCTCGCTTGGACTTCACACGATAGCCGACAGAGATGACGACATCGAGGTTATAATGCTCAACTTGATACGTTTTTCCGTCGGATGCAGTTGTCGCAAATTTTGCGACAACTGCATCCGCACTCCCCGCTAGCTCCTCATTAAGAACGTTATTGACGTGCTTACCGATTGTCTTAATATCACGACCGTATAACTTGGAAATTTGGTCACGGTTGAGCCAGATGTCATCTTTATCAATATCCACGCTTACAGGAAGCGATACTTCGCCATCCTGGGATTGAAACAGAACTAGTTCATTTTTCGACTTCATAAGTCCCGCCTCTCCATGTCGGGTCCACTGAACATTTCCGCTGATGCACAGAATACTCCTTGTGTGGCAGTCACTTCGAAGGGTATTCGCTTTTCACGCAGCGCTTGTTTGAAGAAGATATTCACGGCAGTGATAAAATTCGTGCCCATCTCGTCGAAAAGCGCGTCAGCTTGCTTTTTGAGCGCCTCGTCCATACGAATAGCGATATTTGCGTTAGCCATGAGAATCACTTTCAGCAGCTTTACCCTTGGAGGCGATTCTACACTAAATTCCTTGGTATAGAACCGTATTGCAATGCCGATATCAAACGGGTTTTATTTACTTTAACGTCATATTATGTACTTTCTATTCTTACTCAAAGAATTACAGTCTCGCATCGACGTTCTAATTTCGAATCCGAATTTATGCAACACGAAACCACCGTCAAGTATTTCATCAGGGATAAATTTCATCCCAGATATTTATGCCGGCATCGTCAAAGCGCGGGCCGAAACGCGAGAGGCGCTCAGAGACCTTTCTGCTGGTACATGCCATAGTCGACAAAGCCGAGTCCACGGTAATATTCGCGCGTCCCGACCGCGCTGATCACGTTGATGCGCGCGAAGCCGTCGTTCTTTGCGAGAGAACACGCGCGCTCGATAAGACGCCTTCCCAATCCAAGATGCTGCGCTCCGCCGCCCGTCTTGTGAAGTCCGGCCACTTTACCGTAGACATGCACCTCACGAATCATCGCCTCTCCGGCATGAACCGGCACCTCGCCTTCGTGAACTGCCAGATATTCTCGATCGGGCAGTGAAAGACGTAAGAATCCTGCGATTTTATTCTCAGGCGTCATCCATTGCAGAAAAATCTCGCGGGTATTGCTCGTGGCGTAGGACACTTCGTCGAGAACGAGGTTTTGCACATCGACCTCGCCGAGGCTCACCTCGCGGTAACGGATCTCAGAGATCTCCGCGCCTGACGCTTCGATTCTGGCTTCGACCATCTGACGCATGTTTGCTTTCTTGTTCCCCACCACGATATCGTGCGCCGAGATGTCGCGAATCATCCGTGAGATGCGCATATAGGAAGGCGTGTTGAGCGTGTCGGTAACGAGTACATCGAGCAGCTCGTCTTCGGTATAGGGGCGCCAGGTTCTGTCGTCATAGCGCGCGCAGAGGCCGGTTCCCGCCACGAGCGAGCAGGGGTAGATTTTGATCTCATCGGGGAGGAAGGAGGCCTCGCTCACGAATCGCAGGAAATCGCGTTTGTCTTTCTCGGGGGTGGAGCCGTAGAGATTCACCATGAAGTGTGCGTGTATCTTGAAGCCGAACACGCGGAGGAGCTCGAAAGCCTCCGTGATTCTCTCGACGCTGATGTCGCGGTGGTTCGCGCGAAGGATCGCCTCATCGAGGCTTTGAATCCCCATCTGCACCTTCGTGCAGCCGAAGCGCCGCAGCAGCGTGAGGTTTCGCGCGGTTATGGTGTCCGGTCGCGTTTCGACGACAAGCCCGACGACGCGATGAGGCGCGTTTTCGTTCACGCGTTGCGCCGCCTCGAGTTCAGCGAAATCAGCGGACTGCGTAGCGGATGCGCGCTGCCATGCCTCGTCCTCCATATAGAGCTTTTCGATCGCCTGGTTAAAAGTCGTCTCGCCGTCTCGGATAAGGCCCTGCTGCGCGCAGACACGCGCATCGACCTCCTCGCGCAAACTCGTGAGCCCCATCTTTTGGTATCCGGCCCGCTTGGCCTTGACGTTTTCCTCCCCCTGCGCGCCATCATTCAACGCCCGAAAGAGCTCTGTGATGAACCACGTCTGATACGTGACCGGATAGTCGCTCCACGTACCTCCCAGCACGATAAGCTCGACCTTGCCGGTGAGATGGCCCATCTGTGTGAGCGCACGCAGACGCGACGTCACCTGCAGATACGGGTCGAAATAGTTGCGCTCGGCCCGCTGGCATGCCGGCTCGTCGCAAAGATAGCTCTTCGGCATACGCACATCGTTGGGGCAATAGATGCAGTCGCTTGTGCACTTCCAGGGCTTGGTCATGACCGTGAGGGTCGCAACTCCCGACGCGGTGCGTCGAGGTTTCATCTGGAGCAGCGCGAACAGGCGCCGCTCGGTTGCCGGATCGACCGACCACCTCTCCCAGCGCTCAGGTTCGGTCTCCTTCACCTTGAGATAATACGGCAGCAACCTCTTTTTGGCGTAGTTTTTCTCCTCGGGTGCGCGGAGTTTGTTGTGTCTGTTGATAGTGTATGCGATGGACTGCTCATCAAACGAGCCGCCCGCCTTAAGTTCTTTGATGATTTCGAGTAGAATCAGTTCCATAGGTATTGGATTATATAGCAGAACGGTACACCCTGTCTTGAACTCTGAACTCGCGAAAAAGCTATGCGACATCAACAATCGATTTTACCGGGACAACTGTCAGTCGTTTTCGGCGACACGCGTAAGCCCTTGGACGGGCTGGAAAATCAGCCTCGAAACACTTGAACGGACGGGCTTGCTCGATGCCGAGAAACTCACCGTCTTCGATATGGCGTGCGGCAACCTGCGTTTCGCGTCGTTTCTTGGCGAGGAACTCCCCGACAAGGAACTCACGGTTTTCGCGGTGGACGATTGCGCCACGTTGGTTCCGCAGCGCGCGGACGTATGTTTTCAAAACATCGATGTCGTGGATCTACTCCTTGCCGGCACTGCGGTCAGAGAGCGAATCGACGCGCCGGCGTGCGATCTGTCGGTATGTTTCGGATTCATGCATCATATTCCCGGACAGGACAACCGCAAAAGGTTACTCGAAAGCCTCCTGCAACAAACCCGGAGCGGCGGATACGTGGTCGTCTCGTTCTGGAAATTTTTCGACAACGTGGCGTTGGCGAAAAAAGCCCGGCTCACCCACGCAAAGGCGCTTGATGAGTTGGACTTGGACGACGCGGAGATTTCTGAACTCGATGCCGGGGATTGTTTCTTGGGATGGAAGGACACCGTCGGCTCATATCGCTATTGTCACAGTTTCGCGCCCGCAGAAATCGACGAGCTGCTCGCCTCCGTCGCGGACCGGGCCTCGGTGGTCGACCGCTTCATCGCCGACGGCCGGACGAACGATCTCAACGAGTATGTGATTCTGAAGGCGGATTAAGGGCTGGAGGAGGACGCGGCATCTGACTTACAGGTACCGTATATTTGCTGCTCGCACTTGGCTACTCACATACCCCGTTGCTCGTCTCGCGCCAACTTTTTTGATCGTTGCTTGCAGATGCGCGCTAGGCACCAATGAACGCCCACGTGCACACTATGCATGCCATAAGTTCGCTTGCAATCACATCGATTCCCGTGGTTTAGCATCTCTGAGAACCAATACATTCATAGACTAGCTTATCCCGATCCAGATAAGCATTTTTCTCATGCTTGAAATTTCATACATCGCGCCCCTTGCCAGTAGCGAGCAGGTTCTATGCAAGGCTATTAGAAAAAGGTGTGTTTGAAAAATTGGTAATAAATAACCGAAATCTTGGTAGACATGAACCAAACTTGTGCTATTATATATTCATACAGTTTGGTAATGTTCTACCAAGGAGGTAGTTTTGGAAAATACACAGGGTGCGTATCTTTGGAAGACATTCGATGTTCTCCGAGGAAGCATGGAGCAAAATCAGTACTATATGGCATTTATCGCAGCATGTTACTCAAAGCGTGTCCTAGGTGAAGATATTCGCTCGGGAAATGCCATGTCGCTTCTTGAGAAGCGGATAGCGGACAAGCGAATCCTTCTCTTCATTGTGCGCCACCTATTTGTTTCAATAGATGGCGCGGAACTGGTCGATATCGTAACCTTGCTCAACCTGCTTCCTGACGATGTCTCTGAATTGGACAGCTTGATCCTTGACACGAAACTTGAATCCGAGATGAGCAATTCAAAAACAGGGTTCTGGAGTACGCCGCATTCCCTCACAGACCTAGCAATCAAAATCCTTGATATCAAGCCCAATGATACTGTTGCCGACTTCGGAACTGGAACAGGATCATTTTTGGTAAGAGTCGCCTTTGAAAGGTTAGGCAAGCAGCTATACGGATGCGACATAAATACTGACATGAGCACGATTGCGATGATCAGAGCTGAAGTGCTTGGCGATACTGTCGCGGTGGAGCAGGCTGACATGTTCCATGTCGATGGCGAGTTCGACAAATGTTTTTCGAACTATCCGTTCGCCCTAAGTGGCGCGCGCTTTAAAGAAGAGAAGGCCCTTGAGCTCGAACAGGCCGGGATAGCTAAGATACCTCGGTTTCATTCGGCCGACTGGCTATTCAACATGCAGATTCTCAATAAGATCAAACCCAACGGTAAAGCTATCGGGATTATGACAAGCGGCAGTTCCTTCAATTCAGCAGACGCAAAGATTCGCGAGTATTTCATTGCAAATGGCTGGGTTGAAGCCGTTGTTGCTCTTCCCGCCGGACTGTTCTCTCCAAATACGGGGATATCAACAAATATGATTGTCCTAAGCCGGGGCAACGAGACCATTCGCATGGTGGATGCTACAGAGATTTGTCAGAGGGGACGCAGGGTTTGCTATTTCAGTTCTGCTGACATCGAAAGAATCATCGGTCTTCTCGCCTGCAATAAGAAATCATCTAGTCATCTGGTCTCTTATAAAGAGCTTGCTGCTGAAGGGTTCAACCTGGATCCCACACGCTATACAGCTGAAAGAGTCAAGGTGAAAAATGGAATACCGCTTCTGAGCGTGGCACTGGATGTTACGCGTGGTTCAGGTATAACGAAAAATCAGTTGGAAAAGCTGAATTCAAAGGTGCCTACCGATTACAGGTACCTCATGCTTCAAAACATCGTCGACGGATGCATCGAGCCCGATTTGCCCTACCTAACCAAGATTGATTCGTCTTTGGAGAAATACTGCATCAAAACTGGTGATTTGGTGTTGTCAAAAATTGGCCCGAACTTCAAGGTTGCCGTTGCCAATGTCCTCGATTGCGAGAGCGTGCTTGCGACGGGCAATCTATACATTCTCCGCTTAAATAAAGATAAGATCGATCCTCTTTTTATAAAAGCATATTTGGAGACAGAGGAGGGCATGGCTCAATTGCAAAGGGAGTGCGTCGGCACAACGATGCAGAGCCTCCCCATCAAAGCTCTCTCCGAAATTGAGATTCCTCTTATTGCCATGGAAGAGCAGCGCATGGTTGCTTCTCGCTATAGGTTATTGCAACAGGAAATCGGTGCGCACAAACTTGCAATTGAAAAGGCTAGGTACAAGATGGCCTCGATTTTGGATGAAAGGTAGGAGGATGGCATTGGAACGATTATCTATGGAGGAAATCGAAGAGCTCCGTGAAGCCATGATGGAGCATATGAATGAAAAGTTAGCATCGGCCCTTGTCATTCTAAACCAATCCGGCCAGCTTGATGAGCTTTTGAGGCTTCTTGATATGGGTAATCTTACCGACGCTGAAGAGCCGCTTCGAACCTACGCTAAAGGGCGAATCGTGGTTATTGGTGATACGGCAACAAAGCCGAAGGATTTGATTGGCATTGCCAAGGATCTCGGCATCGACAAGCGCCGTATTGAGTTTATTGGCTTTGACGAGTCTCACCGATTTGACTACCGCTCCCTCGAGTACAACCCGCTTGTCTGTGCAGTCTTGTTTGGTGCGGTCCCCCACAAAACGAAGGGCACAAACGAGTCCTCTAGTGTAATTGCCTATATGGAGGCTCGCAGAGATCGGTATCC
Organism: Coriobacteriia bacterium; assembly: GCA_016649875.1. NCBI lineage: Bacteria > Bacillati > Actinomycetota > Coriobacteriia > Coriobacteriia bacterium. The sequence continues at coordinate 7,136 of JAENWW010000005.1, read as the reverse complement.
AATGGTGCTTCGCTTGACGGCCGGGGAATGCTTGAAGATTACAAAGACGAATTTCAAGCATGCGATTGAAAATTTGATTGAAACCGGCCTCTTGGCGGCGTATCAGCAGGCCTAGGAAAATGTCCGATGTGTCAGGTATCATTCGTATCGCAGAATTAATGCACATAATGCCGGGCATATGTCAAAACAAAGTTTGCTGATCTTGCCGCAAGCAGTGCGACCAGATGTTTTAAGGAAGTGAAAGGTGTGTAGGATTATATGAGCAATAAGAGACAAATATCGAAATCAGTTGAATGCATGTTATGGGGGCAAGCCGCCGGTCGTTGTGAGGTTTGTGGGCGGGAGCTATACAAAGATTCCGCTTATGGATTAAGTGGAAACTATGCTGAAAAAGCGCACATCATTGCCGTCTCTGACAACGGTCCACGACGCCTTGCAGACTTACGAGATGAAGAGATAAACGACGCAAACAACCTCATGCTTTTATGTGCTGAACACCATAAAATGATTGATGACAAAGAAGATCATTACCTGGTAGACCATCTCCTTGGGGTTAAGGCGGATCATGAAGAGCGTGTTCGCTACCTGATGAGCATCCCGCGCGAAAACGAAACGCAGATGGTTACATATTTTTCAAATATTGACATGGAAATTTCACATCATGATGCAAATCTATATAAACAAGCAGTAGTGAATGATTCAAAACTGCCAAAATTTAATGAGCCGATTAGCCTTGGAGCAACGGGCCCCCAGCAAAATATGGATGCAGCATATATCAACCAACAGGTAGTGAGCCTGGAATTGGCTTTCAAGCAAAAGGCGCAGCCAGTCCTGGAGCGAGGCGTAGGAGTTTCCCTCTTTGCTCTGGCCCCACAACCTCTCTTAATCAAACTCGGCACGCTACTAAGTGACCAATATGATTCCCATCCTTATCAGTGCCATAGGACAGGTGAGAAGTGGGCATGGAAAAGAACTAGCCGTGAAGTTGATTATCGAATAAACCGACCGCATCAACCCAATACGACATCAAAGAACATTGCATTAATTCTCTCATTAAGCGCAAGCATTAGCCACGAGAGAGTAACTGCAATACTACCAAAAACTGAAACTCCTATATACGAAATAAGCATCGCGGAGCCTAACTTCGATTTTGTCGAATCAGAAGCTATTGCCGATGCATTTATAAAAACAACCCGTAGCATAATGGATGAAATTCGCAACATGTTTCCGCTTTGTGAAGCCATCCTTCTTTTTCCTGCAATGCCCAATTCATTGGCCGTACGTTTTGGGATGAATTACATGTTTACGAGTGATTTGCCAGTTGTGATATTTAATGAACATAACGGAGTGTTTGAAGAGACGATTTCAATTGGAGAAAATAATGGGGAATAAGGAAGCTCAGCTCAGTCTGATATTTAATGCTATTGCCGATGAGATTAATATCTCTGACACTATGACCACAAAGGCGATAGAGAGCTACAAAGCCGTTGGCACGTTTTTGGGAAACAATATTTTCGATAGCAATGTAAGGATAATACCCCAGGGATCGTTTAATCTAGGGACGGTTATTCGCCCATTGAGCGATGAAGATAGCGATTATGACATCGACTTGGTCTGTCTATTGGGAGACGCAACCGCATGGGATGAGGGCAGAATAAAAAATACAATTGGAACTCCTTTGGAGAACAGCGATCGCTACGGTCCAAGCATGGAGTCTGAAGGTAAGCGATGCTGGACCCTGAACTATAGTGGCTTCCATATAGATATTCTCCCCTGCTCACCAAGATATGATCGGTACACAAATGACAAGACCAGCATCCGTTTGACGCACAGACGGGCACCAGGCATTTATGAATCAAGGTATAGCAACCCCCATCTCTATGGGTTATGGTTCGAAAAACGCATGACGATTAGCCTTATGGAAGCTCGTCAAAAATATGCAGCAAGAAATGCTGTGGAGATTGAGACCGTACAAACGTATAACGTGCGTACGCCTTTGCAAAAAGCAGTTCAGTTACTGAAGCGTCATAGGGATATTATGTTTGCTGAGGATGGTTCTGACGCACCAATATCAATAATTATTACGACATTGGCGGGGATGGGCTATAACGGGAACGGTAATCTTTATGAGACCCTGAAGGAAATCCTTTCCACTATGGATTCAGCTGTAAGGATTGATTCAAGCGGGCTTTATCATATTGAAAACCCCGTCGAGAAAAGTGAAAACTTCGCTGATAAATGGAACGAAGAGCGAAGCAAAGCAGAGGGCTTTTATCGATGGTTGCGAAAAGCCCAAAAGGACATTATTAATAACCCTGAAAGCACATTCGGTCTTGATCTGATTGCCGAAGGAATGAAGCCTGCGTTCGGCGAGACGGTGGTAATCAGAGCTTATAATGCTGTTGGCGACAAGATGCATACGCTTAGCGAATCAGGAAAACTCGGTGTTCTTGGTTCTGCTGGTGGGCTTCTCGAGGCCAGTCGCGCCGCAATTGCAAAGCCAGTGAAGAAGCATACTTTTTATGGGGAGTAGGAGCTTTCAATATCAAGCGCCAATACCTTTGGCTAAGCAGCTAGCCGCCTTAAAAGCAAGCTATCCTGAAGCCAAAGGTGTTATCAAAAAACGAAACCTTTTTTGGGACGGAAAACTAAGCCCTACACCACTATCACGCGAGTATTGCGTTCATATTAAATACTCGCTTGAGCAAGGTTTGGAGACGTGGGTCATTGGGGATAGTCTACAACGACTCGATGATCCTGATTTTCCGCATCATTATGAAATTTGCGAGAAAGAGAAGATGGTCAAAATATGTCTATATCTGCCCGGCACCGGTGAATGGAGCAGAAACAAGGTCATCGCCAATACGATAGTCCCTTGGGCAATCGAGTGGCTATTCTTCTATGAGATTTGGCTGTCTACAGGAGAATGGCGGGGCGGTGGACAACACCCGGCGCCCGGCAAGCGTAAGGAAATTGAGCAAAACAGGGAACCTAGGGCATTTGGCTATTAGCTTGATGGCTCCATCCGAAAGTTTTCGTACCCTTGCACTGGCAAAGACTCACGATGAGTATTCAGAGTCCACAAGATAGCATGAAGCCGTCATCTAGTGGAGGTTCTGTAGAAGCCAGAACAATATTCAAACAAAATTATACAGATGAAAAACCTCCCCGATTAGAATGCTTCGGAGAGGTTTTTTAGCATAAATTTATTCCCACTCAATCCAGTTAAACTATGCAGACATTTTTCAGGTTGTCTTTCGTGCTGAACAGTATCGATATTATCATTATTTTCAGAGCGAAACTTCACCCGCCAATCCGCGTAGTACGTTTTTAGTACACAAAACTGCAACCGTTCGTCTTAGGTGGGTGCTATGCACACGTCTCAATTCTTATGCTGGTCCTCCGGTCGCAGAAGTCAATATTTTTTTGATGACGATAAAGCGGATCTTTAAGCAGAATGCGAAGTGTCTAAAAGCAAAAGCAGGAACGCACTTCGCCTATAATTGAACTATCCAATGCAGAATAATCGACCCGAAGGGGCCCTCGTGACATTACTCCTAAATTCAAAAGATGTGCATGTTGAGTTTCCTACGCGCCTGGTACTTAATCAGGTTACGCTCGGCATAAATTCTGGCGACCGCATCGGGATCGTTGGCAAAAACGGTGACGGTAAATCCACTCTATTGTCTGTACTTGCAGGAAATTTGACTCCCACTCAAGGTGAAGTAGCACGCCAAAGTAAGGTCACCGTTGGAGTTCTCGGGCAAAGCGATGAGCTCGACGAAAGCGCGACTGTAGCGTATGCACTCGTTGGTGACGCCCCTGAATACACCTGGGCAAGTAATCGAACTACCCGCGAGATTGTTGAAGCGCTGATTGGCGACATCGACATGAGTACGCGAATTGCTGAACTCTCTGGCGGTCAGCGCCGTCGTCTTGGCCTCGCTCAACTTCTCATTGGATACTGGGATGTGCTGATGCTCGATGAGCCCACGAACCATCTCGATGTGCATACTATTGCCTGGCTTGCCAAGCATTTACGGGAGCGCTGGTCAAAAAATACGGGAGCACTTTTGGTTATCTCTCATGATCGCTGGTTTTTAGATGAGGTTTGCGATTCAATGTGGGAAGTCCACGACGGCCAAGTTGATGCATTTGAAGGTGGGTATTCGGCCTACATCTTACAGCGCGTTGAGCGTGACCGAGTTGCCGTCGTGACTGAGCAGAGACGGCGAAATTTGGCACGTAAAGAGTTAGCGTGGCTCTCACGTGGACCGCAAGCACGCTCAACTAAACCAAAATTTAGAGTTGCTTCAGCTTGGGAACTCATCGAAAATGAACCACTTGCACGCAATAAGCTTGTACTCAAACGCATGGCAATGAAGCGCCTTGGCAAAAAAATTATTGATATTACTGATGTGAGCGCAGGATATGGCAATGAAGCGCTGATTGAGGATTTGACTTGGCTCATTGGTCCGGGCGATAGATTTGGAATCTTAGGTGTAAACGGGTCGGGTAAGACTTCACTCCTTAAGCTGCTTGAAGGAACACTCGCACCACTATCAGGTGAAATTAAGATTGGCAAAACAGCAAAAATGGCAACCCTCTCTCAGCAACTCGATGAACTTGTTGAGTTTGAGGACATGCGCATTCACGAAATTCTTGCGACCTTCAAGTCGAGCTACATGGTTGAAGGTAAGAGCCTCTCACCTGCACAATTATTGGAGCGCCTTGGCTTTGAAAGCACCCATCTTAACGCCCGGGCTTCGGATTTGTCTGGAGGGCAAAAACGACAACTTAGCCTTTTAATGGCGCTCATGAAAGAGCCCAATGTTTTGATTTTGGATGAGCCAGGCAATGACCTGGATACTGATACGCTCGCAGCTCTTGAGGACTTGCTTGACTCATGGCCGGGAACTCTCATTATCGTTAGCCACGATCGGTACTTGATGGAGAGAGTAACCGACCAGCAGTTTGCTTTAATTGGCGGACAGTTGCGACATGTCCCGGGTGGTGTTGATGAGTACCTAAAGCTGATTGCTAAGAGTGAGGCAACAAGCGAGGGAGAATCAATCGAAAGGAAGCGGAACACATCCTCGGACGTCGTTGCTAAAGAAGCAGCCAAATCATCGGGCTCGCCAAAGCATCTTTCAGGGGGACAATTCTATGAAATGCGTAAACAACTTGCTTCGGTTGAGCGCAAACTCGAAACGCTCAATAGACAACTAGAGGAACATAAGGCGAAAGCATCAGAGGTGAACTCCACAGATTACCAAGCGCTCATTGACCATCAGGATGCACAAACAGAACTCGAGTCACAAATATCCGAGCTCGAGATTCAATGGATAGAGTTGAGCGAGGCACTGGGCTAGTCGCTCCAACTTGGATGCTCAGATGCATTGAGTGTCATTTTCACAAAAAGGAGTGAGTTTTCTTTCTGAAGCGTTCGCAGACGTCTCTCCAAATTAGTGCTATGTTATTCTCACTCAATATCACAAAATGAGTCCCTGTTGAGCATAAGCGAGTGCATTTGCTCTTTCGTTGATGCAGCAAGTGCAAATTCATGCTGAAGTGGTCCCCATTTGGTACTCATCCCTATTCTTCGCAATCTTGGATACGTGATCCCTGTTCAGTATGAACTCGAAAATGGCATGTAGAGCTAAACTTTGTGTCAACCGTGGGTTGACCTCTCCATCTATCAATTAGATTAGGCGCCAACAAAAGTCTGACCATTCCACTATGCAGCAGGCGCTCCAAAAGATACATCTGCGTCATAGAAGCACCTCCGTATATCTGTGAAGTTCATCACCTACACCAAGCACCTTGGCGTAGGTGCTCAGCTTGCCGATGTCTTTGTTCTTACGTCTGAAATACCCATCCATCGCTCCGGCAAACAACTGGATATCGATGCCGTCTTTTCGTCGTGCGATCAGAAGGTCGCAGATGCAGCGCTCTGCATCGTAGGCTTTCACCATGATGCCGGACATGCTGCGTACCTCGGTGATACCCAAAGGGTAGGCGGTCTTGTTTGCGCGATAGATGATAAGGTCGGGGTTATTGGTTGCCAAACTCGTAGTGTTGTATTCACGCGGGACCGTAACTTCCAAGTGGAAGGGCAGGCGATCGGAGAGCCCTTGCAGATACAGGGCGCTTCCATGGGAGAACACGCATCGGTTCCATCGAAGATGAACGCGCGCGAAGTCATCGAGAATGGTTCCGGCGGTTACGTACACACCGCGGGTTTCTCGCTCGATGGTGCCGTTATTCTCAAGAGCGGCAATGAGCCCGGCGCTGAACCCGGCATCAAGCAGATCTGTCGAGCGCGTAACACCGCCACGCCCTTCCATGAACAGCAATAGTTCCTGAGTCTTGGTCATGAACACCTCCAACATAGAAAAATACGCTGCAATAATACCATAAATGCAGCATACATTTCTATATACACCGTTAAACTCGCTACATCCACCGAAATATCGCGCGGGACAACTAGGCGAAGAGGGCTAGGGTTCGCTGCCACGAAACCCCATGAACTCGGGTGCCAGCAGCTCGACCAAAGCCGCAGAATGCCGGTCTGCGGGACATCCGGTGGCTGATGCGGTGTCACACCGATGCTCTTTGCTTCGGCGGTAGTTATGAGGCCGAAGTTGTCAGCGGCAATTTCGTATATGTCATCGTACTTTGTCATGGCAAAAATATAACGAAAACGTCATTCTTTTGCCATGACAAAGTACTAAGAAGGGACAAAACCGCGATGGGCCGAGCATATGTGCGCTCGTCGCCCATGACTCCCACTGACCGGATGTCGGGCAGCACCGCGAAGTACTGCCACACGCTGCGACCACCGAACTGTCCACGCCGCAGGTTCCAGCGCGAGCTCGGCGTTGAGTTCCAGACAGATCTCATTTCTGTATTTGCATTAATAACATGTTGTTTATATACTGTTTGTAACAGCAATTGTAACTGAGAGGAATGAAATGACACGAAGCATACCGTTCGGAATGAGTGGAATTCTTTCCGAACTTGAGCTTAATCGGCCCGAGCTCATAACAATTGGTGACCTCGAAGAGCTAGTTGCAAGTGAGGGTATAGCCTCGCCTACTCGCATTGTTGCTGCCCGGTTGCGCGAACATGGATGG